>JBFWTA010000013.1:0-18499 GCA_050248075.1 Bdellovibrionales bacterium
ACCGGACGGCGGGTTGATTATATTCCGTGACGGCGACCCAGGTGAGCCAGAAACATTACTCTCGCCAGTTTCTTATTACTGGCAACACCGCGCGCTTGTCGAAGCTGTTGTGCAAAAAGGCGATCAGGCCGCGCGTGATCTCGCGCTCGACAGCTTGTACCGCAAGATTTCCATCGCCATCGCGGGCGACCGCACGCTGGGCGGGCTGTGTGACCGTGTTACGCCGCAAGCGCCGGACAGCAACGTGCTGGTCGTTGAAGGATCGCCGCAAATCAAAGGCGCGATCATCCCGCTCGAAATTATCTACGTCACAGCCGATCCACTCGGCTGAATTTCAACTTAACCAAAGGAGGAAAACATGGCTCGTGCATACGGTGCCAATGCCCAGCTATTGGGTAAATTCGAAACCGTTTACGGCACCCCGCCGACCGGAAACTACATCAAATTCCCGTTCGTATCGTCGGAACTCGGTTCCGAACAGGGTTTGATCGCGTCCGATCTGTTGGGTCAAGGTCGTGACCCGTCGCAGCCCATCCGCGATGTCATTCGCGTGGAAGGCAACGTGGTCGTCCCCGTCGATGTGCGCAACTTCGGCCATTGGCTGAAGGCGCTTCTCGGCGCGCCGACCACCACGGGCAGCGGCCCGTACACGCATACCTTCGCCTCCGGCGCAGCCAGCTTACCCAGTATCGCACTGGAAGTCGGTATGCCGGAAATTCCGATCTTTTTCACGGAAGCTGGCGTTCGTGTCAATTCGGCGCAGTTGAACTTTGCCCGTTCGGGCGCGGCCAACGCCACGCTGAATTGCATTGCGCAAGGCGAAACCGACAACACGACCACAGGCGGTGGCACACCTACAACCGCCACGTTGACGCGCTTCAATCAGTTCCAGGGTTCGATCAAAAAGGACGGCGTGCAGCTCGGCAACGTCACGGGCGCGCAACTGACTTACAGCAACAACTTGGAGCGGATCGAAACCATCCGTTCGGACGGCAAGATCGACGGCGCGGATCCCACCATCGCGGCGCTGACCGGAAATATCGAAGTGCGCTTTGCCGATACCGCTCTGATCGACGCGGCGACCGATAATACGCCCCTCGAACTGGCCTTCGCTTACACCATCGATGCCGATAAATCTCTGACCTTTACGGCGCATGAGGTTTATCTGCCGAAACCGAAGCTGGCGATCAGCGGCCCAGGCGGTGTGCAAGCGACCTTTGACTGGCAGGCGGCGAAGGCGACAAGCCCCGCACGCATGCTGACTGTTGTCCTCAAAAACGATGTAGCGAGTTACGCATGATTACCTTGAACCTGAAACGTGAACCTTACTGGCTGGATCTTGCTTATGGCGTGCGCGTGCATGTCCGTCCGGCTTCGACCGCTCTTGTCATGGCAGCCCGCGTGGCGGCGCTGAAGGAAAACGGCGACGATCCTGCCGCGCGCGGCACCATCTTGATCAAACGGCTGGCTCAGCTTGCCGTATTGGAATGGGACGGTGTCGGCGGTGATGACGGTGAAGCTCTTCCCGTCACACCGGAAGGTATCTTTGTCCTCATGGATCTTTGGCCGATTGCCGAAGCCTTCGAGCGTCTTTATCTCGGCCCCGCCTTGCTGCTGGAACAGGAAAAAAACGCCTAACGGCTCGTTGCCGCTGGCATTTTGGCGGCGGGCCGGATTATTGCGCTTCTTGTCAGGACGCGGATTTGCCCTGTGCCAGAGGCGAAGCCAACGATGCGGGTGAGCTTTGCCCGTACCGCGCGCACGAGCCGGAAAGCATGGAGGCATGGCAAGCCTGGGATCTAGCCCTGCGTTGCGGCGGACAACTGCGCCTCAGCCAAATGGTGGCGATTGGCGTGGATTTCACGGCGGCGCTGCAGATTGCAACGTCGCTCGGCCATGACGTAAACGCCACGGCTGAATTCTTGCCCGCCATCGAAACGGGCATGACGACAGCATTTAACGAAAAACTCAGTAGCGAGATCAAAAACCGATGACCGAACGCAATCTTGCCATTCGCCTGACCGTGCTGGATGGCGGCAAGGTAAAGGCAGAGCTGCGCGAGGTCGGGGAAACAGGCGAAAAGTCCCTCAAGAAAATCGAGCTGGCAGGCCAGCCAGCCTCGAAGTCGTTGCTGGCGTTCAATGTCGCCGCTAATGACGTCAAAGGCTCCGTTGTCGGCCTGACGGGCAATCTTGGCCCTTTGGGTTCGGCTCTCGGTGCTATCGGCCCCGTGGGATTGGCTGTCGGCGCGGCGTTGGCGATTGTAACGCTGGGATTGAAAGCCAGCATCGAACACGCCGCAGAAGCGGAACAGTCCTATAATCGTCTGCAGGCCGTCTTGCGCGCCACGGGCAATACCTCCGGCTTGAGCGGAAAACAAATCGCTGGCTTTGCCGACGAGATTGAAGCTTCGACGCTGGCGACCGCCGAACAGGTGCAGGACGCGGCGGGCGTGATGGCGACATTCCGCTCCGTCACGGGCGATACTTTCACGCGCGCGATTACATTGGCGCAGGATATGTCCGCCGTGTTTGGTACGGATTTGCGCTCCAGTGTCACGCAGCTCGGCAAGGCTCTGGAAAATCCAGCCGAAGGACTGACGGCGTTGCGCCGCATCGGGATCCTGTTCACCGACAGCCAGAAAGAACTGATCCAGTCTCTGGTCGATACGGGCAAGCAGGCCGAGGCGCAAAAGGTCATCCTGGATGCTTTGCAATCCAAAGTCGGCGGTGCGGGCGCTGGCGAAGCCACGGGTTTGACGGGTTCTACCAATCGCCTGTCCGATGCATGGGGCAATCTGCTGGAGGATATCGGCCAGACCAGCGTTGTGGCCGGAGCCGCGCAAGGTGCCTTGAACGGCCTGTCCTTCGTTGTCGAAGGCTTGCGCAATTTAATGAAGGACGATCCCATCGGCAAGCAGCTGATGGATGCGCGCGGGGATTTGGTAGAAGCCGAAGAGCGCCTGCAACGTCTTCAAAATATAAAACCGCTCACGCCTTTCAGTGGTCTGCCGAATATCGTCGAACGTCAGGAAGGTCGTGTCGCAGAATTGCGCAGCGAAGTCGAGCGTCTGCTTGCGCAAGCACGGCAGGAAGCGCAGGCATTTGAGGCCGAACAGCAAAAACTGAAAGCCGCCCAGGAACAGGCCGCGCGTGACCGCCGTTCCGAACTTCTCGGCGATCAGCGCAAAAAGCTGGATGAAGCCGTCGATAAATTGGCGACCGAACCCGCCGAACGCATTGCTAAGGTCAACAAAGAGCTGGAAACCACCAAGCAGCGTCTTGAAGCCTTGCGCGAAAAAGACGGCAGCAACGCTGGATCGGTAGATGATGCGATCAAGCAGGCCGAAGAGATTTCTCGCCGTCAGATCGATGCGATTGAAAAGCCTGCGCGCGATGCCGCCACCCGCGTCATGGAAAGCAACCGCAAGGTCGTCGATGATCTGCAGCGTCAAATGCTGGGACTTGCCGATAAGCGTCAAGCGTTTATCGATCAAGCAATGGGTCGCCTCTCGAAAGAGGCTGGTGCAGCGGAACGCGAACAGACACGCAAACTTGCGGCGCAGCTATTCGATAGTCAGGCTTATTCCGAGGCGCAAAAGGTTGTCGATGACCTGAGCCGCCAATTGGAGCGCCTGACTGATAAACGTGCTGGCTTTATTCAGGACGCGGTATCGCGTCTATCAGACAATGCCACGTCGGCGCAGCGCGCCGAGGTGGAGAAACTGGCGGCGGCGCTTTACGATCAAGGCGAAGCACAGCAAAAACTGAACAAGCTGAAGCAGGAAGGCGAACAAGTTACCAACGCCACCCGCACGGCGACGGAAGCTTATGCCACAGAGATCGAGCGGTTGAAAAATATGCTCGATGCTGGCGCGATCAGCCAGGATACCTATAACCGCGCGGTGGCTGCCGCTGAAAAACAACAGCTTGACGCGCGCAAAGATGCCGAGGCTGGAGCATTGCGGGCGTTCCGCAACTACCGTGAACAAGCGGAAGATGCGGCATCGGCTGTCGAGAAAGCCTTCACCGAAGGTATGAAGGCGACCGAGGACGCGATTGTCGACTTCGTGACGTCGGGCGGCAAAAGCCTGCAAAGCCTGGGCGATCTTGCCAACTCTATCGTCGCTGACATCACGCGCATGGCCGTGCAGAAGTCCATCACAGGGCCGCTGTTCAATATGCTCGGCAGCAGCATGGGCGGTGGCGGTTTTCTGGATAGTATTTTCAGCAGCATCTTCCACGAAGGTGGCGAGGTTGGCGGCAGCGCGCCGCAGCGCCGCGTGCCTGCCTATGTGTATGCAAGCGCGCCGCGCTATCACACGGGTGGCGTGGCGGGTCTTAAACCTGGGGAAATCCCCGCCATTCTTGAACGTGGCGAAATCGTGCTGCCGAAAGACAGCACACGCATGGGATCGCCCGTCAGTGTTGTCATGAACATCACAACGCCTGACGCCAGCAGCTTCCGCATGAGCCAGTCACAAATCACGGCTGAAGCGGCGCGCGGTATCCAGCGTGCCAAGAGGAATCTGTAATGGCTTTCCATGAGATCCAGTTCCCGAACGATATCGCCTACGGCGCGACAGGCGGGCCGGAATTCGCAACGTCTGTCGTCGCCACGGCTTCCGGTTATGAGCAACGCAATATCAACTGGTCATCGGCGCGCGGGCGCTGGGACGTGGCTTCCGGCCTTAAAAAGCAAACGCAGCTCGATACGCTGATCGCGTTTTTCCGCGCCCGCAAAGGCCGCGCACATGGGTTTCGGTTCAAGGATTGGACAGATTACAAAGCCACCGGACAAGCGCTTGGCACGGGCAATGCAACGATTACGACCTTTCAGCTAATCCGCACCTATTCTTCGGGCGGCAGCACGGATGTTCGAACCATCACCAAACCTGTCGCTGGCACGGTCAAAGTATACCTTGCGGGCGTGCAGCAGATGTCCGGCTGGTCGGTCAACACCACTACGGGCGTCATCACCTTTTCGAGTGCGCCAGGAAACGGCGTGGCTGTGTCAGCCGATTATGAATTCGATGTCCCTGTGCGTTTCGATACTGACCGCATGGCCGTCACCATCGAACAGATCAATTTGCATCAATGGTCGGGGATTCCAATTGTGGAGGTTCGCGTATGAAAACGGCTGGCAGCACTCTGGCAACGCATATTATCGGCGAGACAACCACGCTTGCGACTTGCTGGAAGGTCACGCGCAGAGATGGTGCGATATTTGGCTTCACGGATTTCGACAAGGACTTGACCGTAGAGAGCCTGCTTTACCAGGCGCGCTCCGGTTATACCCGTTCGGCGATCCACACCATCGCCAACCTGGCGGTCGATAACCTGGATATCGAAAGCGCCATCGACAGCGAAACCCTAAGCGCCGCCGATTTGCGCGCGGGCGTATGGGACGGCGCGACGGTTGAGATTTTCCTCGTCAACTGGAGCAATCTGGCCAATGGGAAGATTATTCTCAAGCGCGGCACCATCGGCGAAGTCGAATTAAAGGACGTAGTGTTCCGCGCTGAACTGCGCGGCTTATCGCAGGCGCTTTCCCAGCAGATCGTTGAGCTTTACACACCCGATTGTCGCGCCGACTTAGGTGATGCGCGCTGCAAGGTCAATCTGGCGGCGCTTACAGTGATGGGTGCGATCACCGCTGTCACCGACAGGCGCAGTTTCACCGATACCTCCCGCGCGGAAGCCGCGAATTACTGGAACGGCGGCTTGCTGACCTGGACGAGCGGCGCAAACGTGGGCCGCAAGATGGAGGTCAAAGCATTCGCCAGCGGCGCATTTACGCTTTTCCTACCTATGCCGAGCGCAGTGGCCGTGGGCGACAACTACAGTCTGCGCCCAGGCTGTGATAAGAAATTTTCGACCTGCAAAGACAGGTACAACAACGTCAAAAACTTCAGGGGCGAACCGAACGTCCCTGGCAACGATCAGGTTCTGGCTTATCCCGATGGAAAATAAACTCACCCGTATGGACATCGTGCGCGAAGCACGCGAATGGCTCAACACGCCGTTTAAGCATCAAGGCCACCTCAAAGGGGTTGCCTGCGATTGCATCGGTTTGATTAAGGCCATTGGCATTCAGTTCAAGTTGATGGATTACGATCCGAATTCGGCGGAGGCTCTATCTTACGCCAATTACTCTATGATGCCGGACAGCAAGCGCATGCGCGAAGCATTGAGCCGCTGGTTTATTTCCATTCCGGTACAGGATGCGCAGATCGCAGATTTTTACTTCATGGCCTGGGGCCGCGAACCCCAGCATGTCGCGTTGATTACCGACCACGGCATCATCCACAGCTATTCCGGCGTGGGCAAAGTGGTCGAACACGGCATGGATGATCGCTGGAATCAGCGCATCGCCGCAGCCTATCGCTTTCCGTATTTTGCGGAAGGTGCCTAATGGCCGTTCTTGCTTTAGGCGTGGTCGGGTCCGCACTCGGTTCCGCCATCGGGATCGGCGCGTCTGCGGGCTGGCTGGGCGGCGTATTGCTTGGCAATCTGCTGTTCGGCGGCGGCAAAGGCCAGAATATCGAGGGGCCGCGCATCGATGATTTGTCGGTGCAGACGTCAACCTACGGCGCGCCAATTCCATTGGTGTACGGCACCATGCGGATTTCCGGTAACGTCATCTGGTCGACGCCGCTTAAAGAAACTCGCACCGTTACCCGCTCCAGCGGCGGCAAAGGTGGCGGCAAAAAATCGTCGCAGACAACGTATAGCTATTCATCGTCCTTTGCGGTCGGGCTTTGCCTCGGCCCTGTGGCGACCGTGCGCCGGATTTGGGCTGATACGAAGGTCATTTACGATGCCACCGCCAGTAACACTCAATCGACTGAGAAATATCCAGGCGTGATACGCATTCATCGCGGCGGCGAAGATGAAGAGCCGGACGCAACGATTGAAATACACCTGGGCGCAGGCAACGTGCCTGCCTTTCGTGGGCTTTGCTATTTGGTTTTCGACGACCTGCAACTGAAGGATTTTGCCAACCGCATCCCGAATATCAGCGCCGAAGTCGTCGCGGACGGTGATATGCAGAGCGATATCTTCGTCTTTCCGCCCGCAACAACAATGACGAAGGAAGGCGGAATTCTTGATCAATCGCGCGGCACGATGATCGGCACAGGTTCAGATCATGTTTGGAAATACGATTGCGTTAACAATCGATTTGTATTGGAGCGCGATTTAGAAGATCCGAATTGGGCACCGATCTATCCTGGTGCCAATGATGTCTATGGCGACGTCTGCGGTATAGACAGCCAGGGTTATTATTACCACGCGACGGATGCCTATGGCGTGACCATGCGCCTTGTAAAGCGTCACCCTGAAACGCTGGGCATCGTGGCGATCAGCAGCCCGAAGATCAGCTTTAGCGTCAACGGTTGCGTGCGGCGGGATAAAATCTTCTGCTATGGCACGCGCGAAGTTTACGACACGAGCTTAAAATTGATCACCGACCTGTCGGACTATTTTCCATCCGTCATGTTCGGCGGGCCGATGTGCGACGATCCGTACGGTCGCTATTGGCAAGTCACGGGCGGTTATGTGCGCCGCTTCGTACCAAATGGCCTCGGCACGGGTGAGCTGACTGAATGGAGCAGCATCGCCTGGACGGACGGCGAATTACCGCGCACGGTGTGGTGGGACGATTTTACGGGCCACATTTATTTCACGCTGGGCCTTGGCGCGCGCCTTATCAAATGGCATCCGGACACCGGCTATGCGGGTCATTGCAACGATGTGGCCATCCCCGCTGGCTGGGGCATCCAGTCCGATTTCAACTATCCGATCAACGGAAAGTATTGGGCTGCGGCTGATTACGACGTGACGATGGTCAATCTCGTCACGATGAAGATTGAGCGTCGGATTGATCTTCTAGATTTTGCGACTACCTATCCCGCATCATTAGGCGGCACTTACGAGAAGTTCACGCACTCCGCCGTCATCATGACTTACGATGGCGAATTCAAATATCCGCTAGAGCGTTACGGAAACGATGCTGTGGCTTTGTCCGGCGTTTTGAAAGACATCTGCCTGAAGGCTGGCATGTCTTCCACGAGCGTCATTTCTAGCGCCGTGAGTCAGTCCCTGCGCGGGTATGTTGTCAGCCGCCGCATGTCCGCACGCGAGGCGCTGGAACCGCTTCTGGGATCCTATTTTATCGATGCCGTGGAAACGGATGGTGTGTTGCGCTTTGTGCCGCGTGGGGGCGCGTCCGTGGCCACCATTGCCAAGGACGATCTAGGGGCAAGCGACAGCGGCCAGGATGAGCATATCCGGCTTTCTGAAACCCGCGTTCAGGACGTCGAATTGCCGCAGCGGCTGGATATCGTGCATGTGGATCCCACGCGTGATCACCAGCCGAATACGCAGCATGCTTCCCGTATCACGGATGCCATTATCACGAGGGAAAAACAGACCAGAGAAATCTCGATTTCCCTGACGCCGGACGAAGCAAAGCAGATTGCAGAGCGCACGCTCTATAACGCCTGGGTCGAGCGCAACCAGTATAAATTCAGCCTGCCGCCGAAATGGCTGCGGCTGGATCCCTCGGACGTGTTGACGGTCAACGTCGATGACATTTCATTGAAGCTGCGCCTGAACAAAGTCGATTTTGGCGGCAACAATGTCGTGTCCTGCGAAGCCGTTGCCGAAGATGAAATTGTTTATCTTTCCAATTCGACGGGTTCGGGCGGCGGTCTGCCGTCTGTGCCGATTAGCTTGGCAGGCCCAACGCCTTTGTTCCTCATGGATTTGCCCATGCTGCGATATGAGGATGACACTCTGGGCATGTATTATGCCTTCGGTTTCCGTGACAACACTGTCACGGGCGCTTCTATGTATCGTTCACCGGACGAGTTGGCCTGGGAGGTTCTCGGTACAGGTAATGACGGCCCCACTTTCGGCTGGGCCGCCACCGTTTTGCCGAATATCACCAGCCCCTGGACGTGGGATGAAACTGGCAAGGTGCAAATCGCCCTGACGCAAGGATACCTAGATAGCAAAACAGCGCTGGAGGTTTTGAATTGGGCCAATGTGGCGCTGCTGGGAGACGAAGTTATCCAATGGCGCAACGCCACCGTGCTGGCCAGCGGCCTTTATGAGCTGTCCGGCCTATTGCGCGGGCGGCGCGGCACCGAATGGGCCACGGGATCCCACACGATGGGAGAGCGTTTCGTGTTATTGACCAATGATGGCGTTTACCGCGCGCCATTGCCGATGACCGAGATTAGCCGGACTTCGTATTACAAAGGCATTCCAGACGGCGGCAACTGGGACGATGCACCGTCCAATCCTTTCGTATTCAAGGGCAACAGCCTGCGCTGCTTCGCGCCCGTCCAAGTCAAAGGCGCGCGCGATGGCAGCAGCAACCTGACCATCACCTGGAAGCGTCGCACACGTTGGTACGGGGAATGGCTGGATGGAACGGACGTGCCGCTTTTTGAAGCCACTGAAAAATATGAGATCGACATTCTATCCGGCAGCACCGTCAAGCGGACGATCACAGCCACTACGCCGACCGCCGCATATAGCACCGCCGATCAGGTTGTCGATTTCGGTTCGGCCCAGAGCGCGATCACCATTGCCGTGTACCAAATCAATGCCGTGATCGGGCGCGGCCAAGTGAAACAAGCCACCATTTGAGGAAAATACATGCCAACACCCAATCTTGCGATTGAATATATCGCCGCCAACCAGGCGCAAAAAGAAGTCACGGCAAATGCCGCCTTCGACGCTCTAGACAAGGCGTTGTGCCAGCTTACCAGCATTGCCATTCTCGACGTGGATACCACGCTTACCGATGCACAAATGCTCGGCACGCTGTCGATGAAATTCACAGGTACGTTGACGGCAGGCCGGACGATTACCATCCCCGCCAAGACCAAATTGCTAATGGTGGAAAACAGCACCACGGGCGGCTTTACGCTTTCGGTAAAAACTCCCTCCGGCACGGCCATTTCCTTCGCGGTCGGTGATCGCAAGCTACTTTATTGCGATGGCACGACTTTTCAGATCGTTGCCGAAACATCCGTGGGCGTTAGCATCCCTTACGATATCGGTGGCACGTTGGCAGGCATTCCTACGGGCGGCGCGGTTGTGTTGCGCTACCCCATACCGCGCGCGGTACGTTTTCCCGCAGGCATGGCCAACAGCCGAGGCGTTGCGGGAACGGTATCTGGCGCGACCGCGACCTTTTCCATCCGGAAAAACGGCACGCAATTCGCCACCATGCAATTCGCGGCTGGCATCAGCACGCCGACATTTACCGCAGCTACTCTCACCGATTTCGCGGCGGGTGATGTGCTGACCATTATCGCCCCAAGCCCCGCTGACAGCACGCTGGCCGATATCGGCTTCGCGTTGGCAGGCATTCGACTTTAAGGAGAAAACAGATGGCATTACGTTTTATTGACGGCTTCGATCATTATTCGATTCCCAGCCAAATTCCGCTCAAGTACACCTCTTACAACGACAGCGGCGGGTCGAGCGGCATCACCACGATGACGGGGCGGCGCTCCGGCAGCACAGCTTTGTTGTTTCGTACCTCCAGCGATTTCATCGGCATGACTTTTGATCCGCAATCAACCTGGATCGTTGGCTTCGGTCTTTATATGCTCTCTACCGAAACAACAGAGCTGCTGCGCTTCACTGATGAAGCAGGCACTATTCAAGGTGCGCTTTCCATCGGCAACGATGGCACGATCCGCGTTTACCGCAACTCTGTGACAAGCGGCACGTTGCTGGCCACATCCAGCAATGCGCTGCCGATCCTGACCTGGAATTACATTGAGGTGAAACTCACCGTTGCTGATAGCGGCGGGATTTGGGAAGTGCGCGTCAATGAAAGCACCTGGATCAGTTTCACGGGTGATACCAAGCAGTCCACCACGCTTTCAACCGTTGCTCGTATTCAAATCTGGGGTCGCGGTTCTGATAATGCCATCGATGATCTTTACATCTGCGATAGCACGGGCAGCAATAATAACACCTTCCTTGGCGACGTGCGCGTGGATACCATCCGCCCCATCGGCGCTGGCAATTATTCCGAATTCAGCAAACAAGGCAGCGCCAGCAATTGGGACAACCTCGACGACACGACGATTGATAGCGATTCCACTTACAACTACAGCAACACGGTCAGCCAACGCGATACGCTGGATTGTGGAAACCTTCCGGCAATCACAGGCAGCATTTTCGGCGTCCAGGTCAACATGGCCGCGCGCAAGGACGATGCTGGGGGCCGAACGCTACGTTCGCTAACTCGCGTTTCCAGCACCGATTACGAAGGCGTATCGCAAAACGTCGGCACCGATTACAGGGTTTATCGCCAGATCATGGAGCAGAACCCAAACACCACGGCAGCATGGACGGAAAGCGAAATTAATACCGCTGAATTCGGCTACAAGGTTCAAGCATAATGATCAAGCTTTATCCATCAGCGGTCGGGGTGGCATACACTCCGGCGACGATCCGTGGCGCGTGGGAAAAGACAACAGGCCACGCCGTATGCGGCATGGGTATCGCAAAGGATCTGTCTGGTTTGGACGGGCCGCTTTCGATTGCCAACGCCGAAACAGTCAATACCACCGACTATGACGTGCTGCTCTTGCGTTGCGTCTCGGCACCATTATCTGCGGATCATAATTTTTCCGGCACAATGAACGTGATGATGGCCGTGCAGGAGTCGAGTACCGATGCTGACATGGCTTATTACGTTCATGCCTTCGTTACTCAGGGCGACACCGATAATCTGCGCGGCACGCTGTTGGCCAATTACAATGATCTGAATACCAACGAATGGGGTACGACGGCGCTTGGGAAGGCTTTGTCGGCTGCAGCAACCTTAACCGCCGTTGCCGCGCTGACAGGTGACCGGATCGTTATTGAGATCGGTTATCGCGCCCGCAACACTACCACAACCAGCCGGACAGGAACGATCTATTACGGCGGCAGCGGCTCTGATCTGGCAAGCGGCGGCGCGGCCACAAGCGGTGTTGGATATTTCGATTTCTCCGACACCTTCACACTGGTCGATAATCCTGTTCTACGCGTCAGCCAGATAGCTGTGGAGGCATTGCGCCGTCCCACGCAGCCGAGTTTGTTCGTAAGCCAGTTGGCCATCGAAACCGTTCGCCGCACCAGCAATGCCAACCTTCGCCTCAGTCAATTGGCGGTCGAAGTCGTCCGTAGAAACGGCTCACCACCTTCCAGCGGCCAGGGCGGCATGCTGATCGTTATCGCCGGATAACCACGAGGAACCCATGAATCCAATCAATGCAAACCCTGCCTTCAACGGGCGGGAGCAGGAGAACACGCCTATGACAGAACCAGAATATTTTCGCGCCATTGGCAGGCTGGAAGCGCACGTCCAAACGCTGACGACTGCAATTACAGAACTGAAAACCAAGGTCGACGGCATGGATACCAAGCTGGCTGATCTTGACCGCATGGCGAACCGCTGGAAAGGCGGATTTGCTGTTGTCCTCGCACTCGGTGCCATCGGCGGTGCGCTGCCTGAACAATTCGCAAAAGCCTTTTTTAACCGCTGATCAAAGGAGAGAACCATGACAGCAGCAACCGCAGGCCGCACCCCGCGCGGCATTCGTAATAACAATCCTGGCAATATCCGGCGCAATGGCGATCCGTGGCAGGGACTGGCCGAGCGTCAGGGCGATGTGGAGTTTTTTACCTTCAAGTCGCCGATCTACGGGATCCGAGCTTTGGCGCGCACGCTCATCGCTTATCAGGACAAGCACGCTCTGCGCTCCATCCGACAAATCCTCAACCGCTGGGCACCCACAAACGAAAACAACACTCCCGCATATGTTCGCGCCGTTGCGGCCCAGACAGGCTTCGATGCCGATCAAACGCTCGATTTACACTCCTTCGCGCACATGAAGCCGCTCGTCGAAGCGATCATCCGGCACGAGAATGGGCAGCAGCCATATTCCGACACCCAACTCACCAAGGGACTGGTTTTGGCGGGCGTAGAGCCTGAAGCGTCCAGTCTGCAGAAAACCCGCACCGTCAAAGGCGGACAGGCCGCGACAGCCGCAACGGCGGGCCTGGGTGTGATCGAAGCCGTCCAGCAGACACTTGATCCCGCCCGTGACGCGCTGATCGGTATTGCACCATATCTGGAAACGGCCAAGTGGCTGCTGCTAGCCGTGACCCTCATCGGTATCGGCGTCATGCTGTGGGCGCGAATTGATGATCGTCGTAAAGGGCTGCGCTGATGTGGATGATCATTAAAACCTGGCTGTCCGGCAATGCCCTGCGCCTCATCGGATGGAGCGTGGCGGCGTTGTCGGTCAGCGCCGTTCTGCTGGGTGCGCGCCAAGCTGGCCGCAACGCGGAACGTGTCGATCAACTCAAAAAATCATTGGAGATTAAAGATGCTCAATTGCGTGCCACGCTTACTGCTCCTCGCAATCGCGGTGAGCTTGCTGACCGCCTGCGCGACGGCAAATTCTGATCCGGCCTGCGTCTGTCCGCCGATCAAGAAATATGATAGAGAGTTTCAGCGCAAGCTGGCGGACGAGATTGAAGCCGCACCCGCAGGCGCAGTGTTTCCTGTCGCATTACAAGATTACGCCTTGGTCAGGCAGCAGATTTCTCAATGCCGTTAAAGATCAAGCTCGTTAACCTGATACTCCGCTTTTAAGGAATCCAGAGAACGGTTGCTGCCAATAGCCGTATGCGGAATTAAAAGATATGACCACGGCTTCTTGCCGTTAGCTTTCGCGTATTCTGAGGCGTAGCGGCACCATTTTGTGGCCGACCGCGCCTTGGTCAGAACGTCATCGCTTTTCATCTCCGATTCCATTTTCGGTTCGCAGATCAGCTTTTCCGTAGTTGTCTCGACGACAAAGTCCGGATTGTATGGGATGCCATCACGATACTCGATACGGAAGACACCAGGCGCTGGCTTCATCCATTTCAAAACGGTTGCATCGTCTTCCAGTAAATTGGCAAAGCGCAATTCGCCGTCCACCGAGTCAAACTTTTGCAGTGGGTAGCAACATTTGGTAAAGCCAGAGAACACCATCTTTTTAACATCTGATTTGTTCTGCGGGATTTGCCGGAAATTACGAGGTTTCTCACTTGCCGCCAGGGTGTAGTTGACAGGCTTTAAGATCGAAAAGCCTTGCGTGATGCTAGGGCGATAATCCGTCGGCGTCTCCCAGTAATGTTCCATCATCTGGGCAAATACAAACTGGGACAAGCGTTTCTGATAATAGAGAAGGACGTTTTCGACTTCAGTTTCGTCCTTCAGATATGCCCGCAAGCGCGTAACAATCTGGCCTGCCAGTTTGTACAGCAGATCGGCGTGTTCGTCGTAATCGATCTCGTCATGATCGATGAGAGACCGGACAATATAATTTTCTGGCCGCGCTTCACGTTCGATATTGCTGTTCCACGTCAAAGTGGATTTTTGATTGGTGCGAAGCTGATGGATTAAAATTTCTTCGCTGACGGGCGGGTAATTAACCGTCCCAAGGTTTTGCAAGTCAAAATCCTTGAAGCCGTATGTGATCTCGCGTGTTGGAATGAGGACGATGTTCGGAACGTCAATCGTCAATTCTGCAAGGTTGGTGGTAACGGTATTCACAACCTCTTCAATATCCGGCCCCTGAAGAATGCCGTCCAATGCCCCTTGAACAGGACGAAGGATTTCTCTGACCTCGTCGGCGATCTTCTTTTGTATTTCCGGCTCTTTAAGTTTTTGCGAACTATCAAGGCGCTCATATTTTCTTGCCACTTCAATCGTCACAGCGGCAATGTGCTGATGCTCAGGCGATTTAATAATGGCTGATACGGCATAATCATCTTGCGATCTGTCTTTGAAGCCAGAAAGTGCCGTTTCGGCGATAGATGGAACCTCGATCGCTCTTGGCTTCTCAAAGCTGATCTCTCCACCTTCGCCAATAATAACTGTCTTGCGAATGATGGAATCAGGGTTGTTGGCGGCATCCACAATTTTCTGGAATTGGTCATGGGCGACGATCGTCAAACGGTCGACCGCTTCCACACCTGTGCGGCGACCATAGGGCAAGCGTAACCCGCGCCCGATGGTCTGCTCGGTCAAAATTTCTGAGGCGGATGCGCGCAACGGCACGATCGTATAAAGATTGGTGACGTCCCAGCCTTCTTTCAGCTTGTTAACGTGAATAACGATTTCCGTTGGCTCGGCAGGGTTTTCAATCGCAATGAGCTTCTGGATGTTTTCATCTTCCTCGGTGCCAGACTGCTTGGAGTGGATTTCCGCTACCTTGCCTTTGTAGCGACCAGCAAAAAAGTCATTACTCTCCATAATGGCGCGAAGCTGGCGGGCGTGTTCGGTGTCTTGGGCCACAACCAGCATAAATGGCTTTACGAGCGGCTTGGCGTACTGACGGGCATAAACATCAAGCTCGACTTTCACATGCTCATGGTGGTGAATGCCGTCTTCGAGTTTGATGCGTTCCAAACGCTCAGGATCATTCTTGTATTGCTCAACATTAAAATTCTTGCGCGTGGCAACAGCGGGATCCTTGACGTAGCCGTCAATCATCGCCTGTGCCAGCGGGTAATCATAGATGATGTTATTGAAATCAGTTGACTTCGCTCCGACTGATTTTGGCGTCGCCGTCAATTCAATACCCAGCAAGGGCTTCAATTCATTAATCGCATTTGCCCCAGCCGTCGCACGGTAGCGGTGCGCTTCATCCATCAACAAGACGAGGTCAGGCAAGTTCGAAAGATATTCAAAATAGCTCTCGCCGATATATTCCTGCAGCCGTTTAATTTTGGCAATTTTGCTTTTTGCGGCACCTGGCTTGTTTTCAGTCGCGTTGATCTTTGAAATGTTAAAGATATTGATATATGGCGTGTCGTCATGTCCCAACAGATCGCGCCCGCGCACACCAATACCACTTTCATAGTTGTCACCCGTGATGATGACAGGTTGGTTGGTGGCAAATTCTGCGATGCCCTTGAAAACGTATTTAGGGCTTTGCGGCGAGAAATCACTGATTAGCTTGTCGTAAATTGTCAGGTTGGGCGCGAGGACAAAGAAATTGTGGCTACGGCCTGTCAGATAGAAATAAGCGATGAACGCACCCATTAGGCGGGTTTTCCCAACACCAGTCGCAATGGCAAAGCACAACGACGGAAACTCGCGCTCAAAATCCTTAACCGACGGATACATACCCTCGATTGTTTTCAAGGTCTGGATCAGATCGGGAGCTTTTGAAAGCTCAATGCTCTCAAGGATGTTTGCCAGAATTTCAAGCGACTCTTCCTGCGGGCTACGAAGAGAGAGACGTGCGGTGATCGAACTTACGGTACGGTTCATGGCTTAACCTTCCTGTATTTTATCAAACAAGGAAGGTGTGCCATTGCCCTTGTTTTCTGGTTCCGGTTTTGGCTGGAGACTGGCGACATTCAAACTGTAATCATCCTTGCCCCACTCACATTTAACAAGAACGGCGGCTGGGATTTTGCGGATGGTGAGGTTTTCAAAAGCGTCCTGATTGGCTTTAAACGCCTTACAGCAAATCAACAGGGTTCGATTTTTGCCGACTTCCTCGCTGATAACTTTCAGCTGGTCGTGTGTCAGGACGCTGGTGGTCACATATATAAAGTCAGTTTCCGACGAATGCCCTTGGATCCAGTAATGCTCAGGGTGCGGCCCATAAGTAAAGCCCATCAATTTACACATGGCTTCAGATAGCATGGTGGCATTGTATTCGGTGCTTATGACCCAGTTACCCCACTTATCTTTTTGCAGGAGTGAAGGAGCGATATAATAATAACGAAATCCACCGCCACCTTTCCATCCAGTGGCCTCAGTGACGCCACCATTATCATCTCCATCAACTACTTTTTTGAGGCGCGGAATAATGTGCGTATAACAATGTTGTCCAAGCTCTACCATTATCCAACGTCGCCCCATCTTGTGTGCAACCGCACCAGTGGTGCCAGAGCCAGCAAAAGAATCGAGAACTAAATCATTTTTTGCTGTTGAAAGCTCAAGTATTCTTTGAATTAACCGCTCTGGTTTAGGCGTATCAAAGTAATCGCCTTCGACAAAGTTTTTAATCTCTGTATTTGCTTCGCGCGTTGTTCCTACGTCTTGAGCAAACCATAGCGTTTCTGGAACACGCCCTTCTTGGTCGCAAAGATATATCTTCCGAATGATCCTTGTTTCATCGGGGGAAAACATAATTTTTCCCTCTGCTAATTCTTCTTCAAAAGTTTCCTTGCTAAAACGCCATCCTTTTGGTGGGTGATTAATGATTTTTCCACTTGGCGTGGTAATATCGTACATTAAGTTTCTTCGCACTAATGAGTTGCGAACATCCCCAGATCTCCAGCGTCCTTTGGGGTCGTTGTCAGGGTTAGAATAATTTACGTTATGATCTTCTGTTCTGCGTAAATCTTGCAAAGAGAACTTATCGGATTTTCTATATACAAGAACATAGTTGTGATGAACGGAGAACTTTCCACTATATCCCTTTCCTTGAACACTGTGGTGCCAAATGCATGAGGCCAGAAAATTATTTCTTCCAAAGATTTCGTCACACAATACTTTTAGATAATGAGCTTCGTTGTCATCGATCGTGATCCAGATAGACCCATCATCACGCAAAAGGCGATACAGCAACTCCAACCTGTCCCGCATCAATGACAACCAAATGGAATGCTCCACTCCATCATCATAATGTTCAAAAGCCGAACCTGTATTGTAGGGAGGGTCAATAAAAACACACTTAATTTTCCCCGAAAAATCTTGCTCTAAAGCTTTGAGCGCAAGCAAGTTATCACCGAAAATAAGCTGATTATCGAATAGGTCGCTATCCGTTACCTTGTGCTTGGCGTGGTAGGATTTGGTGGCGTCTTCAAGCAGAATGCGCGGCTCTAGCTTTGGCCGATTATCTTTTCCGATCCAGTTCAGCTCCAGTTTTTGTTTTTTGGCCATGATAATCCTGCTTTCTCTACACCAACTCCCACCGGATCATGAAGACCGAAGTGAGCAGTGGATTCAACTGTAATTTTGCTTCGATGGTGTCGAGAAGTTCTTCCATTTTTTCGTCCACCTGTTTACGGGTGTTGAAGAACTCAAGCATCTTATCGTCGCGGTCTTTTTCCATTTTTTTAATGCGGCGCTGCTCTTTGGTTTTTTCGTCCAAAGTGGCCAGACTGCGCGCCAATTTCTTGGCTTCGCGGATTTCTTTTTCCAGAGCCTTAATTTCCTGTTCCATGGCCTGCTTGGTATCTTCGGCCCAGCGTTCCAGCTTGTCGCGCTCTTCTTCAAAATAGATGCCGTTTTCATCATGCGCCTGACGCAGATGCGTTTGAACCATTTGATCGGCAATGGCTGGCAGATCGGTCGGGGCATCCCCTTGAGGTGATCCGACAATCTCGGACGGCACCAACATCAGGCGCGCGCAAAGATCGCCATCAAAAACCTGACCGTCATCTGTTTTGGCGGCAGCGAC
>JBFWTA010000014.1:0-18194 GCA_050248075.1 Bdellovibrionales bacterium
TTCGGCCACACGCTGACGTTCACCTATGACGCGCAAGGCCGCGTCTCCACGATGAAGGCGCCGGATAACGGGGTTTATACTTATGGGTATGACGCGAACAACAATCTGGTTTCGGTAAAGTATCCCGACAACACGACGCGCATCTATAAATACGAGAACGCCACCTTCCCGCATCTTCTGACATCGATTGTCGATGAGAACGGCAACACTTTCGCCAGCTGGACATATGACGCGCAAGGACGCGCGACATCGTCACAGCATGCGGGCGGCGTGGATCTGACCACTATCACCTATAACGCGGATGGTTCGGCGAACGTGAAAGATGCGCGCAACAACGTGCACGGCTACAATTTCATGACACAGTTCGATGTGGTAAAGCCCACGGCGCTGTCGGGTACGCCGCATCTGTCTTCGGGCGGCAAGGCCTTTACCTACGACACGAACGGGTTTGTGTCCAGCCGGACGGATTTTAACGGCAATGTGACGACCTATGTCCACGACGCGCGCGGCAACGAGACCTCGCGGACGGAGGCTTCGGGCACGGCGCTGGCGCGGACGATTGCGACGGCGTGGCATGCGACGTGGCATCTGCCGACGCAGATTACCGAACCGAACCGGCGGACCAACTTCACCTATGACGCCAGCGGCAACCTGCTCGACAAGACCGTCACCGACACGGCGGCGGGGGCGGTGCGCAAATGGGTCTATACCTACACCGCCAAGGGCCAGGTCGCGACGGCGAAAGACCCGCGCAACAACGTCACCACCTATACCTATGACACGGCGGGCAATCTGGCCTCGATCAAGAACGCGCTGAACCAGGTGACGAGTTTCACCAGCTATGACGCCAACGGGCGGCTCAAAAGCATGACCGATGCCAACGGGCTTATCACCACCTTTACTTATGACCCGCGCGGTCGCCTGCTCACGCGCAAGGAAGGCGCGGAAACCACCGGCTATCAGTACGACGCGGCGGGCAACCTGACGAAGATCACCCGGCCCGACGGGTCCTTTACCGAATACACCTATGACGCGGCGCACCGGTTGAACGCGACCCGCAATTCCGCCAACGACAGCATCGCCTATTCGCGCGACGCCGCCAGCAACGTGGTGCTGATGGCCGTGTTCCAGGGCAGCACCTTCAAATACATGCGCAGCTTCGATTACGACAGCGCCAACCGCCTCTGGCGCGAATACAACGCCGCCAACCAGCCGGTCGCCACCTATACCTATGACGGCGAAGGCAACCGCAAGACCGTCACCGACGCTTTGAACCGCGTGACGACGACAACCTATGACGCGCTCAACCGCCCCGCCACCGTCACCGACGCCAAACTGGGCGTGACCGCCTTCGGCTATAACGCCAACGATGTCCTGACCAGCCTCCGCGACCCGCGCGGGCTGACCACCAGCTATGCCTATAACGCGCTGGGCGACAAAACCGGCCAGACCAGCCCCGACACCGGGACAAGCACCTTCACCTACGAAGCCGATGGCAGCCTGAAAACATCGAAGGACGCGCGCAACGCGACGGCCACCTATGCCTATGACGCGCTCAACCGCGTGAAGACCGTCACCTATTCCGACGGCAAGACGATCGCCTATACCTACGATTCCGGCACCAACGGCAAGGGACACCTGACCAAAGTCGTCGACCCCGCCGGCACCACCAGCTGGACCTACGACAAATGGGGCCGCGTGCTGACTAAAACCCAGCAGGTCGGCACGACCACCACATTCACGGTCACTTACGCCTATGACGCCTATGGCCGCCTCGCCAGCCTCAAATACCCGTCCGGCAAGACCATCGCCTATTCCTATGACGTGGCGGGCCGCGTAAGCGCGCTGTCGACCGGCGCCTCGGCCGTGTCTTATTACCCCTACGGCATGGCCGCTTCGTGGACGCTGCCCAACGGCAACACCTATGCCCGCACCATCGACATGAACGGCCGCATTACCGCCGTCGCGCTCGGCGGCACAGCGAATGTGCAGACCCTGACCTGGGACAATGCCGACCGCATCACCGGCCTCACCGAAACCGGCCAGACCGCCCGGAGCTTCGGCTATGACGAGCTCGACCGGCTGACCAGCTTCAGGATCGGCACCGCCAATACAGCTGCCTATACCTATGACGCCAACAGCAACCGGACCAAACTCACCACGCCCACGGCCACCACCAACTACACCATCGCCGCCGCCAGCAACCGGCTGACCGGCCTCACGGGCGGGGCGACGCAGACGCTGGGTTACGACATGGCGGGCAATCTGACCACGGACGGCACGCGGACCTATACCTACGACGCGCGCGGGCGGATGATCAGTGCCAAGGTCGGCAGCGTCACCACCAACTACGCCGTCAACGCCCTCGGCCAGCGCATCCGCAAATATGGCGGCAGCGTCACGACCTCCGCCCCCAACAACTTCGTCTATGACGAGGCCGGGCATATGCTCGGCGAATACAACGCCTCGGGCGCCATTATTACCGAGTTCGTCTGGCTCGGCGACACCCCCACCGCCGCGCTCAAGGGCACCGGCGGCGCCACCGTCTATTCCATAGCCGCCGACTGGCTCAACGCCCCCCATATCGTCCAGAACGCAAGCAAGCAAAACGTCTGGATCTGGGACCACCAGGACTTCGGCAACACCGCCCCCAACCAGAACCCCGCCGGCCTCGGCGCCTTCACCTTCAACCTCCGCTACCCCGGCCAATACACCGACACCGAAACCGGCCTCAGCCAGAACTGGATGCGCGACTATAACCCGGCCTTCGGCAGGTATGTGCAGAGTGATCCGATTGGGTTGGCGGCGGGGGTTAATATTTATGGGTATGCCGGTGCCAATCCTGTTCTCAACGTCGATCCATCCGGCTTGGACTTTTATGACGATATAGACAGGCTTGGACGCGAGTTTTCCGCCGACCCGCTTGGCACGCTCGATAATTTAGCGCGGTCTTATGGTCCCGCCATTCCGGGCGGGATGATTGCGACCGAAGGTGTTGCAGGGCTGCGCGCATTGGGCTCGGCAGTATCCACCATTGCAAGAGCCGCACAGTATTTAAATTGCCCGCCCGAAAGCACGAAAAATCCGTTTGGGATTCCGGAAGTTTATAAACCTGAGCCTTCTCGCGATGGCTCGGGAGTAAAGTACGTTAATCCTACGAATGAGCATAATTATGTCAGAGTCATGCCGGGCGATCCAAATGTTTCGCTTCCGTCGCGGCAAAAGCCATATGTAATAGATATGCGCTCAGGACGTGCAGTGGATATCAATGGCAATTTAGTCAGCCCTAAATCTCCTGAAGCCCACATTCCACAAAGTGATTACTGGTACAAGCCCTAGGTGCTAAATGGACAACAAAATATGGACTGAAAATATTTTAAGACTCGTAGAAGAGTTCTCTTCTGAGGAGTTTCAAAAACGTGTCTGGGTTACTGGAGAAACATTATATCGTTCCTCTTATGCAGAAGCGTTGTGCCAATTTTTTGATATGAAGGTAGATCAATTGATAGATGTGGAATGGAGACAGGTTGGGTTATCTGAATCGCAACGCAATAAGCTTGCCCTTTTTCGCGACGCCCTAAATATGTTTAATGATAAATTGCCTAAAAATACATCGTCTGAATCAATCATTAATAGTGCAGACTGGGTAAGGATTCGTCAGCTTGCAAAAGAAAGTCTTGAAGAGTTTCTCCCTCCAAAAGGAATATACCACCAGCAATATATAAAGGATTGGTGGATTACCCCTCCTAATGTAGTCATTTAGACATACAATGGTCGCCATCAGCAACCGCATGATCAATCTCAATGGCGTGGCGGCGCAGGAATTAATCTATGGCATTTCGGCCAACCAGACCTCGAACAGAAAACGTGGCTATTTTTATTGGGTGTTCATTATATGTCTGTTCACTGCGTTTTTTATCTGGGACAATGCCGACCGCATCACCGGCCTCACCGAAACCGGCCAGACCGCCCGGAGCTTCGGCTATGACGAGCTCGACCGGCTGACCAGCTTCAAGATCGGCACCGCCAATACGACCGCCTATACCTATGACGCCAACGGCAACCGCACCAAGCTCACCACGCCCACGGCCACCACCAACTACGCCATCGCCGCCGCCAGCAACCGGCTGACCGGCCTCACGGGCGGGGCGACACAGACGCTGGGTTACGACACGGCGGGCAATCTGACCACGGACGGCACGCGGACTTATACCTACGACGCGCGCGGGCGGATGATCAGCGCGAAGGTGGGCAGCGTCACGACCAACTACGCCGTCAACGCCCTCGGCCAGCGCATCGGCAAATATGGCGGCAGCGTCACCTCCTCCGCTCCCAACAACTTCGTCTATGACGAAGCCGGGCATATGCTGGGGGAATACAGCGCCACCGGCGCCATTATTACCGAGTTCGTCTGGCTCGGCGACACCCCCACCGCCGCGCTCAAGGGCACCGGCGGCGCCACCGTCTATTCCATAGCCGCCGACTGGCTCAACGCCCCCCATATCGTCCAGAACGCAAGCAAGCAAAACGTCTGGATCTGGGACCACCAGGACTTCGGCAACACCGCCCCCAACCAGAACCCCGCCGGCCTCGGCGCCTTCACCTTTAACTTCCGCTACCCCGGCCAATACACCGACACCGAAACCGGCCTCAGCCAGAACTGGATGAGGGACTACAACCCGGCCTTCGGCCGGTACGTGCAGTCGGACCCCATCGGGCTGGCGGGAGGGGTTAATACGTTTGGGTATGTGGGGGGGAATGCGGTGACGCGGACGGACCCAAGCGGAGAATTTGCGTGGGCTGCTGCGATCCCTATCCTTGCGGTTGGCTTACTTGATCCGGATATCAAACATATGTTTTGGGCAGCAGGTGGCGAGCTTGCAGCGATAAAGTTTCTTACGGGTGCTACTAAACTGTTTTCGACTGCATCTATCAATTCTTCATCTATAAAGCAGTGTGAATCAGTAGATGAGTTGCTGTCAAATTCCACTCTGACAAGTTCAACAAACCGTCTTCAAAATTACACGAGAAATAATGCGGGCGGATTTTCGCAAGCGAATACAGATTTTGATTCTATAATTGGAAATGCGAATTTTCAAAATTATCCGGGCAACATTAGAGGAGCTACATTGCCGGATGGAACAACTATTTCTGTTCGTCCTAGCAGCTCGAACGGCGCTCCTACCATTCAAATTAATCGTCCAGATCAGCCTCCAATCAAGGTAAGGTACGAATAATGCAAGAAATTTTTCAGCGCTTACAGGAACAGCCCAAGTCGTTTGAGGAGAATGGATGGGAATATAGTTCCATGCTCGATTCAGCGATTGGCTTAACGGTAACAGTAAAAAAAAATAAAAAGCAGATAGAAATTGAATTTAGTGACGTTGTTGGTTTTCGTTGTTTGCTGGAAGAAACTCAATCAAGTTTCTGGCCTCGTTTTCATTCAAAAAAAAATGGCAGTGGATTAATTTACACCGTCAATAATTCGGAATGGCTAAAATCATTTAACGAAGCAGATATGATTCATTATAAATCCGCACAACATTATTTAATTGTAACAGCTCAAAAAAGAATAGACGTTCTTGCAGTTTCCCCTCCGACCTTTACGTGAATTAAAAATAAGTTTAACATTCGATATATATGCTGCAACTGAAAGGGAATGCGTTTAAACACGTTCATAGTGACCCTCTCCCCAAAAACTCAGCTATATTTTTAAAAGCCACAATCCCCGGGACCAGCCAGGCGGCTTCCTACCAAAATCCGGCAATAACCTGCCTTCGGCAAAAATAACCGCTTCCAGATCAAAAAAACATGTTGACTCGTATCCCCATAAGGGATACATTGACAACCAGAAGGCCCCCTTTGCGCCTGAAGCCAGGCTTCACGCCAGGACGCGTTTCGCAAATCATCGCTGTTAACAATAAGAAATACCCGGCGCGTGCGCGCATCCGGCGGTTATGGTTAATATCCCTGACCACCAAATTGTTTCACGTGAAACATCCCGCGCCGGGCGTTCCGGGAGGTCTGGACCTGCGCCCCTCTGGACTTCGGCGACAACCCTCCGGACCTGTCCTAATCCGCCGGCCAGCATTCCACCGCGCCGCCGGTCGGTTTGGCGACCGGGGCCGAACCGCCGATGATGACTTCGGCGTTGTAGCCGATGACGCTGGGGGCTTC
The DNA here is from genome assembly GCA_050248075.1 of Bdellovibrionales bacterium. Taxonomy (GTDB): domain Bacteria; phylum Pseudomonadota; class Alphaproteobacteria; order UBA9219; family UBA9219; genus JBFWTA01. Next base: position 6,178 of record JBFWTA010000014.1, read on the forward strand.
GGTCCATTTCTGTTCGTCGAGCGCCTTGATGCTTTCGGCGACGCAATTGACCGTATCCTTGCTCTCGCCGTTGTCGCACAAAAGCTGCGCGAGCTCGGCCTTGGCCTTTTGATAAGCGCCATCGCAATCGGGCATCGGGGTGGTGGCGGTGAGGCCCGTCTTTGTCACGATGTCCTGCCAGCAGCTTTTGCCCTGGGATGGCACCGAACATGTGGCGGCGAAGGCGCGCCGGTAACGCATTATGACGGCATCGCCCGATTTTTCGACCGACTTGATCTTGTCCTTCACGAGATCTTCGTAAATTTTTGCGCGTTTTGCGATGTCGAACACGGCCAGGCCGGTGCCGCCGTTGTATATATCGTCGGCGTCGACGAACATGTAATTGCCCTTGACGCCCTTGAAATAACCGCTCCAGCTATCGGCAGAAACGGTGAATTCGCCCGGCATGGGCGCCGTGGAACAGGGCGGTAATTGCCGGACCGGCGGCTGGCCCTTTTCCTTCGACGGCACGGTGGTCACCGGCGCCGCCGACAGGCGCGATACGCCTTTTTCGCCGATATCGATCTGCTTGACTACAAAATTTGAATAATAATAACAATCGATCACGCGCTTGGCGTCGGGATTTTCGGGGTCTCTGGGAAATTCGGCGTCCTCGCCCAGCGCTTCCTGCACCGTCCGCTCGGGCGCGTCGAACAGGCCGGACGTGTCGGGCGCAGCCGCAAGAGCCGGAACACCCACGAGCAGAACAGCCAGAGCGGCGGGAATCAATTTCATGAACCTCTCCTTATATTCAGGTGGTGATGACGGCGCCCGCCGCCGGATTCTGGATATGAAGCCAGCCAGGACGGCCGGCATGAAAACCGAGGCCGCCAGTATAACCGATAGCCTCCATGATTCGGCTGTAGCTTCCGCGCAACGTGTTGGCAAGATCGGCAGGCAGGTTGTTTTCGCTGCGAATGATAATGTCGAGCTGCTTCGCCCGGAGAAAACCGTCGAGCTGCAGCGCGCCCAGATGGCTCATGCGCACGTCGATGACAAAACGAACCTGGCTGGCGGGCTTGCCATCCTTGCCGCCATCCTGTTCCTGCGCCTGACGCTCGCGGCCGCCATGCACATGCAGGTATATAACGCCAAGATGGTTGTTGTCGTAAAACGGAACCGGGTAACTGCGCCATTCGCCGACCACATTGTCGCGCGAAGATTGTGCGGCTTGCTGCATCTCTTCCGCCAGCCGCCCGAGAAGCTGGGATTTGCCGCCGCGCATCAGCACGTCATGCGCGCCGCCGCCCAGCCAGCCGCGCACATCCCCCTGCTTCACGGCGCTCAGGAAAAACAGCAGGGCGCCCGCCAGCCCCTCGCCCGGCTGCGGCAGACGGGAGGCCAGCATCGCATGCGCCCCCGCCGGATCGGCCTGCGCCAGCTGGGCGATGATCTGCTGCAACGCCATGAATTGCGGCAGGTCGGATGTGGTCATGAAGACCGGAACATGCGGCTGCGCCGGATCGACCGTTAACACCAGCTGCGTCCCCGGCGGCGCATCCAAAGGCTGGCGCACGAACAAAGTCGCATCGCCGGCCTTGAGGATAAGCTGCCCGCCCGGCGCATTGCCCGTGACGGTGGCGATGATCTGGTTATCCGGCAAGACCGGCAACGCCGCCGGCGGGGTTCCGGGCGGGATAAGGGAAACGACACGCAGGTTAAGTTCAGCCCCCGGCTGCAGCATCGCCGCAATATGCGGCGCTACGGATGCCGGAACAGCGGCAGCATTCGCCACGGGAACAGCGGCATTCATGCCGCCCGTAACCGGCGCCGGCGCGGCATGCCGTGAATCCGCTTGCGGCGGCATGGTGACGATGGGCATCTGCAGTTTTGCCGGCGTATCGGCGGTAACAGGCCTGCCCGTTCCACCCGGCCCATAACCCGCAACCTGTACGGGATGGGCCAACGCATCGGCATGCAAAGACGCCGGCGGAACTTCGATGCCTTTCGGCAGCACAATCGCCGAAAGCGTGATCGCCGCCGTCAGGGGCGGCATCGGCGCGGCAACACGCTGTGCCTGACCGGCGGATAAGTAAGGATGCGCCGAACCGGCCTGGTTCTGCGCGACCGGCGGCGGCAGCAACAGCAAAGCCTGGGAGGGCGGGTTGCCCGGCTGCACCACAACCGTAATCGGCTTTTGCGTTTCGAACAGCTGGATAAGCTGCTGCACCAGTTTTTCCTGCTGCATATGCGCCAGATGCGGCAGCAACAGCGTAAGCGGCCCGATCAGCGTGGCAAGCGTGATCGTGTTGCCCGCCGGCGGCTGCGCCAGCGTGCCGGTAACCTCGATCTGCCGGGCCAGTTGGCGGATTTTATCCGGCGCGCTGTTGACCGTGGTTTCGACCACAATATTCCCGCCACCCGCCGCCGCGCCGGACGCAGCCCCGCCCACCGGAGCGGCGGAAGATATGGCGCTGGCGGGAGGAATGTCGGGCATGGCGGGAAGGATGAAGGATAATTCAGTTGCGGACAATAACCCTTATGCTGTGCCCCGGGCGGTCAGAGCTTCCCCGCGATCGCCTCCACATCCTCTGCCGCTTCGGTGCCGGGGGATCGCATGAGCAAGGGCGTCTGCGCCCGTATCGCGTCGCGCACTTTGTTATCGCGCCGGATGATGCCGGCAAGCGGCGGGGTATAGCGCAGAAAGTTTTCGCAGGCCTTGCTGATGGTTTCATATGTCTTGGTTCCTTCGGCGGCGCTGCCGGCCATATTCACGACGACGCGCATATCCGCCTGCGGATTCGCCGCGCGGCCGAGCTTGATAAAGGCATAGGCGTCCGTAAGGGAGGTCGGTTCGTCGGTGAGAACGACAAGGGTTATCGCCGCGGGTCCCGCCATCTGGCGCACAGGACGGTCGACCCCTGCCCCCAGATCGACAAACACATAATCGTAATTCTTCGCCAAATCGATCAGGTCGTTGCGCAAATTAAAAAGCTTCTGCGACGGCAGCATCGCCAGGCTGCCCGACCCCGAACGACCGGCCAGAATATCGAAACCGCCTTCCTTGTATTTCGTGACCGCCGCGGCCAGCGGGGTGCCGCCGTCGATAACGGCGCCAAGATCGCGGTCGGGCGTAAGGCCAAGCTGAATATCGACATTCGCCAATCCAAGATCGCCGTCGAACAGCAGAACTTTCTTTTTGCGCCTGGCCAGGGCATGGCACAGCGTGATGGCAAACCAGGTCTTGCCGACGCCGCCCTTGCCGCTCGCGATCGCGATCATGTTCCGGCATTGCAGCGCCGCCGTCGGGGCAGCCTGCTTGTGATCGGGTTTGATGGGTATAGGATCGTTCATCGAAGGCTCCCTAGGAAACGGATTTTTTCGCCGCGCGCTGCTGCAGCCCGGCAGTGCCGAGGATGGCAAGCGTAAGCTTGGCCAGCGCCACGGGATTAAACGGATGCGGCGCCTCGGTTACTTTGCTGGATATGCTGAAATTGGCGAGCGGCAAATGCGACTCAAACGCCAGCCTCAACAATCCGCCCAAGCGTCGCGTCATTTCGAGACGCGTCACCACCAAGCGTGTCGCGCCGAGGCTGCGAAACTCCTGCGCCATGTCCAGTGCTTCCATCGCATCGAAGCCGGCGGGCAGCACCAGCGTGGCATCGCCGCCGGCGGCGTTAACGAAGGCCTGCACCTGCTGGCGCTCGTATTCGTTAAAGGGATTGCGCCCCGGCGTGTCGACGATCACCGCCTGTCCCGGCTTTTGCGACGCGATCATGTCGCGCAACGCATGCGAATCCTCAACCTCGATCAGCTGGATCTTGAGAAGACGCGTGAAGGCCGCAAGCTGCTCCATCCCGCCCGCGCGTTCGGTATCGGTACTGATGACGGTGACCGGTTTTTTGGCAAGCGTCAGGCGCGTCGCGAATTTTGCGGTACACAACGTTTTTCCGGCCCCCGGCGGCCCGATGAATACCAGCGGCTTTTCGAACCTGTCCTCGACGATGGGCTGAAACTGCAGATGCGCGTCGAACGCCGCGCCCAGGGCAAGCACCGGGTCATCGCTCGCGAATTGAGTGGCCGTGGCCAGCAGGCGCTCGGCAATGGCCGACGGCGTATGATGGCGCGCGAGCGCTTCGGCAATTCCGTCGATGGCTTCCGACGCTTCGACACCGTCAACCGCCTGCACGGCGACCGGCGCAACGCGTGCAGGCTCGGCATCGTCGATGGCGGCCGTGACCCGCACGCCGCCCATATCGTCATCGCGCGTCGCGACGATGATGGCGTCCTGGCCCAGGGCCTCGCGCACCTGACGCATGGCGTCGGTAAGGCTCGGGCCGTGAAAGGATTTAAGCCTCATTTATATTTGTCCCAGCGTTTTTATCTTCGCCTTGGGGTAAATTTCGTTCTGCGAAAGAACGGTGGTGGTAGGGCGGAATCGCTCGACCACCGAACGCACATAAGGACGAATGATCGGGCTGGTCAACAGCACCGGCGATTCGCCCATCTGTGCGTGACGATCATAACTCGTGCGCACGGCATTGATAAATTGCTGCAGACGCGTAGGCGGCATGGCCAGGTATTTGTCCTCGCCATCGCCCGAAATCGCTTCGGCAAAGGCCTGTTCCCATTCGGGCGACAGGGTGACGAGCGGGATATAGCCCATTTCATTGGTGCCGGCGTCCGATATCTGGCGCGACAGGCGCGCCCGCACATGCTCGGATATCGTAGAAAGATTGCGCGTAAGCGTAGTGGCTTCGGAGATGCCTTCCAGAATGGTCGGCAAATCGCGAATGGAGACGCGCTCGGCCAGGAGGTTCTGCAACACACGCTGCAGTCCGCTGATGGTCACCTGGGTCGGGATCACATCGGCGATAAGCTTCTGCTGTTCCTTGCTGAGTTCGTCCAGAAGTTTCTGTGTTTCGGAATATGACAGTAGTTCCGACATATTGTCTTTAACAAGTTCGGTCAGATGCGTGGTGATAACCGTCGGCGGATCGACGACCGTGTAGCCCTTGAACAGGGCCTCCTCGCGATAGGTCGGATCGACCCAGACGGCGGGCAGGCCGAAGGTCGGCTCGGTCGTCGTTTCGCCGGGTAACGCAATCGGCTGGCCGCGCGGATCCATGACCAGCAGCATGCCGGGCCGCAGCTCGCCGCGCCCGGCCTCGATCTCCTTGATGCGGATGACATAGGTATTTGGCGGCAATTGTAGATTATCCTGAATACGTACGGCCGGCATGATAAAGCCCATATCGCCGGCCAGCTGACGGCGCAGACCCTTGATCTGGTCGGTAAGCCGCTGTCCCGCCTCGCTGTTAATGAGATTCAGCAGTGCATAGCCAAGCTCCAGACGAATAAGGTCAATCGTAAGCGCACGCGCAATGGGTTCTTCGGCTACCACGGCGGGTTTGGAAGCCTCGTCGCCCTGCGCGCTGGCCGCCAGACGTTCCTGATGGATACGCGCCATGGCATAAGCCGCGTAGCCGGAAATACCGCCAAGCACGGCAAAAGGCAGGAACGGCATCCCGGGAACGATAGAAAGCACAAGGAGCATTGCCGATGTAAGGCCGAGCGCGCCGGGGTAACCGCTCAGCTGGCGGAATAAAGCCTTGTCCGTGGAGCCGCTCGCCGAGGTTTTAGAGACAAGCATGCCGGCCGCGACGGAGACCAGCAGCGCCGGAATTTGCGTCACCAGACCGTCGCCGACCGTAAGGCGCACATAGGTGTCGGCCGCCTGCAGCACCGGCATATCGTGACGAAATGTCCCGATAATAATGCCGCCGATGCCGTTGATAAAGGTAATGACCAGGCCCGCGACGGCGTCGCCGCGCACGAATTTGGCGGCACCGTCCATGGAGCCGAAGATATTACTTTCATCTTCCAGATCCTTGCGGCGCTGCCTTGCCTGATCCTCGTTGATGAGACCGGAGGACAGATCGGCATCGATGGCCATCTGCTTGCCCGGCATGGCGTCAAGGGTGAAACGCGCGGCGACTTCGGCGATGCGGCCGGAACCCTTGGTGATGACGACGAAATTCACGATCGTGAGGATGCCGAACACGATCACGCCGATGATGAAATCGCCGCCCATGACGAGGCTGGCGAAGGATTCCACCACATGCCCCGCCGCCGACGTTCCTTCGTTGCCCCGTGTGAGCACCAGCCGCGTGGTGCCGAGGTTAAGCGCAAGGCGCAACAGCGTGGCAATCAGCAATACGGTGGGAAACGCGCTGAAATCCAGCGGCTTGCCGATAAACAGCACTGTCATAAGAATGACAACCGAAAAGGTAATGGATATCGCCAGACCAAAATCGACGACGAAAGGCGGGATCGGCAGCACCAGAAAGGTGAGGATCACCATTAATCCGATGCCAAGCCACACCTCGCCGCGCTTAAAGAAGCGGCTCATCAAGTCGTTGGTGTCGCCCGCTCCGGCGGTGGTGGTTTGATCGGTCATAGAGGGAGCATTCAGGATTCAGGGGTCAGGATTCAGGGGGTAAGTACGACAACTTTCTTTCAAGACCGGATAGAAGTCCATTCAACATTCTTCCTATTTCTCCGATTTCGGCAATAATCGGCTCAATCCTGTCTTGCGAGGCATATCCAAGACGCTGGCTAATCATTAACTGTGTTTCTAGCTCCGCCATTGACCCGTAAGATATATGAACGAAACGCATGTAATCCCGTGTGGAGCGTTTTGACCTGCCCTCGGCAATATTGGAAGGGACAGAAATTGCGGCTCGGCGGATTTGGCTGGTTAGTATGTACAATTCCTCTTTTGGAAATTGCTTGGTGAGAAGGTAAACAGATTCCACCAGCCCCATCGATCTTCGCCAGACATCCAGATCTTTATAACTTTGCATGGTCATTCGATGGGCTCGAATAAACTCGACGGCGATTTGCCGTCCCCTGAATCCTGAATGCTGACCCCTGAATGCTTCATGACGCCGCCCGCTCGTCGCCCGATGGCGGCACTGGCACTCCTTCTTCTCCATACTGCTTAAGCTTGTTGCGAAGAGTTCGTATCGATATTCCCAGAATATTCGCCGCATGAGTCCGGTTGCCCAGGCAATGACTCAATGTATCGATGATCAGATCGCGTTCCACGTCGGCCACGGTGCGACCGACGAGAGAGCCCGGCCCCTGTCCCGCCAACGTGCGGCCCGCCGCTACCTGCACGGCGATATTGGCCGGCAGTGATTTCTCCGGCGTCAGGCCCTGCCCAGACAGCATGATGGCTTCCGGCTCGATCTGGCTGCCGCGCGCCAGCAACACGGCGCGGTGCATGGTGTTTTCCAGCTCTCGCACATTGCCGCGCCAGTGATGAACCTGCAACAGGCCCAGGGCCTGCGCCGAAATCGCGCGCTTCGGCAAGCCGTTTGCGGCCGAATATTTGTCGGCAAAATGCTCGGCCAGCGGCACGATATCGGCCGGACGCTCGCGCAGCGCCGGCATCTGGATGTTAACGACGTTAAGCCGGAAATAGAGATCTTCGCGGAAGCGCTTTTCCTTAACCTCAAGCTCCAGATCGCGGTTCGATGTCGCCAGCAACCGAATATCGACGCGGATCGGCGTCGTCCCCCCCACCCGGTCGAGCTCGCGCTCCTGAATGACGCGCAGGAGTTTCGCCTGCAGGCGCTGGTCCATCTCGCTGATTTCGTCGAGCAGAAGCGTGCCGCCATTAGCCTCCTCGAACTTGCCGATGCGGCGGGCCACGGCGCCGGTAAAGGCACCCTTCTCATGCCCGAACAATTCGGATTCCAGCAAGTTTTCCGGAATCGCCGCGCAGTTGACGGAAACGAAATTATGGCTCGAGCGGCGGCTCTTGCGGTGAATGAAACGCGCCATCACTTCCTTGCCGGTTCCGCTCTCGCCGGTGATAAGCACCGACGCATCGCTGGTCGCCACGCGTTCCGCAAGCTGAACGATGGGCCTCAGCGCCGGGTCGCGGGCGATGAAGGTCGTGTCCTCTTCCGAAACCGCCTGTAATACGGCGGCGATCAGTTCCGCATCGGGCGGCAACGGCACATATTCCTTGGCCCCGGCGCGGATGGCGCGCACAGCCGCGCTGGCATCGGTGCCGATGCCGCAGGCGACGACCGGAATGGTGATGCGCTCCGACTTGAGATTTTGAATAAGTTGCGCGAGATCGAGCACCACGTCGCACATGACAAGATCGGCGCCCTGTCCGCTGCGCAACGCATTCATGCAGCCTTCGATGCTGTCGATATGCGAAACTTTCGCGCCGCGCTGGGTCGCAATGCGACCGGCTGTTGCGATATGCCCTTCAAGATGGCCGACGATAAGAAGTCTCATAGATATACCTTTCCATTCAGCAAAATATTCCAGCCTTTGAGGTTAGAGGCTTGAGGCTTGCAAACTCCCGAGCCACTGACCTCTAGCCTCCAGCCGCTTCTACGTTCCGCTTCGCTCCGACTTGATGATTTCCGTCATTGTGATGCCGAGCCGGTCTTCCACCACCACCACTTCGCCGCGCGCAACAAGGCGGTTGTTGACGTAAATGTCGATGGCCTCGCCAACCTTCCGGTCCAGTTCGATGACGGCGCCGCGGCCAAGCTTGAGCAAATGGCTGACCTGCATTTCAGCCTTGCCGAGCACAGCCGCCACCTCGACCGGAATGCCATACACGGCATCGAGATCGTTGACAGTAACCGGCGCGGCATCCTTCGGTGCCTCGCCAGGATTAGCCTCAAGCTCGGAAAGCGTAAGGGACTCTTTAGGTTCGTCAGCCATTTTTTATCTCCTGGTCGGCAGTCTCGGGGGATGAGGTGGAAATATCGGCGCCTGGCGCCACAGCCTGGGCGATATTTCTCCATAAGGATTCCAGATTGCGCTCGATGCCGCCATCGGCCCATTCGACGCGGCAGTCATTGGGCGCAACATCCGGATCGGCGAGAAAAACCACTTTTCCGGCATAGCCTTGCTGCGTCGTGATGCTTTTTACGCTGCCGTCGATAGAATCGAACTGAGTTTCATTGACGCGCACGACCAGACGCGGCTCGCTGCTCATTTCACCGATTATGCCGGCGATGATGGCCTCGATTTCCTGCAGGCCGTGGCGCTGGTTAAAGTCGGGCAAGACCTTGCGCGCGATGGCTAATACCGCTTCACGCACGCGCACTTCCTTTTCCTGGCGATCTGCTTCGGTCTGCTGCAGCAATTTTGCTATATGCCCCGCGATCTGGGTCACCGTGACATTCAGATACTGCGCCTGATCCTCGGCGGCAGACTTGCGGCCCGCGGCAAAGCCGGCGTCATGGGCTTCTTTCTTGAGTGCATCGACCTGCTCCGGAGTCAGCGTAACCGGGCGGCGGTCGCGCGCGGACACCACATGGCCGGTGCTGTCCGCAAACGAACGCTCGAACATAAATTTGCGCATAGGGGTATCGGCCATGTTTTTTCCTTGCGTTTGCATTTAATATACCAGCTCGTCTTCCTCGGTTTCCTTGGCGATCACGATTTCGCCCTTGGCGGCAAGATCCTTGGCAATGCCAACCAAATGCGATTGCGCTTCCTCGACATCGCGCAGGCGCACGGGACCCATCGCCGCCATGTCTTCCTTGAGCAGCTTGCTGGCGCGCTCCGACATGTTCTTGAAGAACAGATCCTTAAGCCCGTCCGAGGCGCCCTTGAGCGCGATCGGCAGCTTCGCCTTGTCGGCAACCCGCAGGATCGCCTGGATCGCCGGCCCTTCGAGCTTGTTGAGATCTTCGAAGGTGAACATAAGGCTTTTAATCTTGTCGGCGGAATCGCGGCTGCGTTCTTCCAGCGCCGTCATGAACTTCGCTTCGCTGCCGCGGTCGAGATTATTGAAAATTTCAGCCATCGCCTCATGCGGGTCGCGCTTGTTGGTGCGCGCGAGGTTGGTCATGAATTCGTTGCGCAGCGTGCGCTCGATGTCTTCCAGCACGTCCTTCTGCACCGGCTCCATGCGCAGCATGCGCGTGATCACTTCCATCGCAAAACTTTCGGGCAGCTGCGACAGCACACGCGCGGCATGATCGGGCTTGATCTTGGTAACGACCACGGCGACCGTCTGCGGGTATTCGTTCTTGAGGAAGTTAGCCAGAACCGCTTCGCTCACATTGGCCAGCTTGTCCCACATCGTCCGGCCGGCAGGGCCGCGGATGTCTTCCATGATGTTGCTGACGCGCGACTTGTCGAGAACCTTGGACAAAAGTCTTTCGGTCGATTCCAGGGTGCCGACCGCGCCGCCTGCCGACGATATCTGTTCCGCGAATTCGATGAACAGCTTTTCGACAAGACTGGAACTCACATTGCCCAGATTGGCCATCACCTGCGACAGTTCCTTAATCTCGTCGTCGCTCATATGCGAAAAAATGCGCGCCGCATATTCCTCGCCGAGCGAAAGAATAAACAGCGCCGCCTTCTCGGTGCCGGAAAGCGATCTTACGTCTTCGCGAACGCGCAAGCCTGCCATGCGTTAGCCCCTGTATTCCCGCTTTTAACGGCCTTCCTGATTGATCCAGTTACGCAGGATGCCGACGGCTTCGTCCGGATGCTTGTCGACGATTTCGCCGACCTTGCGCAACGACGATGCCTTTACCCGGCCCTCGACGCGCGAAATGTCGATCATGCGCTCGATTTCGGATTCCTTCTGCGCCACCTCGGCCTCTATATCGCGGCCGCCTCCGCCCATCGCCGATGGCGGCGGAAGCTGCATGGTGCCGCCGCCGGCCCCTGCGCCGGCAAACGCCGCGCCGCCCAGCAGGCCTTGCTGATCGCCGACCACGCCGGCCGCGGATTCCATGATCTTGCGCAGCATCGGGCGCACGACCAGCAGAACCACCAGAAGGCCGATAAGGGCCAGCACCAGCGTTTCGGCCATGCGGAACAATTCCGATTTCGGCATGCCGCCGATCAGGTTCGCCTCGCTGCTTGCGCCTTCTTTCGGCGCTTCGGGCTGGGCAAAAGGCAGATTGACGATTTCGATCGTATCGCCGCGGTTGGTGTCAAAATTGACCGCCGATTGCGCGAGGGCCTTGAGTTTGGTCATTTCCTCTTCGCTACGCGGCTTGTAAGTCGACTTGCCTTCGGCGCCGGCTTCGTAAATTCCGTCCACGGTTACCGCGATGGACAGCCGTTTGACCTGGCCGCTTTCACGCACCTGATTGCGGACGGTCTTGTTGATTTCGTAATTGATGGTTTCTTCGGTCTTGTCGCTCTTGTTGCTCGCCGCGCTGGCGGGTGCCGCCGGGGGCGCGGCGCCGGGCGTGAGCGGCAGATTGTTGGTGACGGAAACCGCCTGATTGCCGGCTTCGGCATTGCTGGACGATTCACTGGTGCTTTGCGTTGAGCGCACGACCTGACTGTCCGGGTCGTAGACTTCGGAGCTGGTGGTAATGCGATCGAAGTCCAGATCGGCCGATACCTTTGCGCGCACCTTGCCGAGGCCCACGGTTTGCGACAACAGATCCTCGATCTTGCGGGCCTGCGCCGATTCATATGACGCGCGCATGTCTTCCTGGCTGTCCGCGCTCACGCCCGGTCCATCCGATTCGGCGGGGCGCGCGAGCAGATTGCCTTGCTCGTCGACAATAGAAATCTGATTGGGCGGCAATTGCGGCACAGCGGCAGCGATCAAATGCTGGATCGCGCCCACCTGTTCGCGCGAAAGCACCGCGCTCCCGCGCGTCTTGATAAAAATACTGGCGGTCGCTGTCTGCGAATTGCGGCTGAACAATTCATGCTGCGGCAACACGAGATGCACACGCGCGGATTGTATGGGGTCCATGGAACCGATGGTGCGCGCAAGCTCGCCTTCCAGCGCGCGCAGATGATTGATGTTCTGCACAAAGCTGGTGGTGCCGAAGCCTTCCTTCTGGTCAAAAATCTCGTACCCGACCGAACCGCCCTTGGGCAGGCCGTCGGCCGAAAGAATCATCCGCAGCTTGCCGACCTGGCTGGAGGGCACGCGAATCTGGCCGCCGGTCGAATCAACCACATACGGCACCTTCATGATGTCGAGCTTTTGCACGATCGCGCTTGCATCC
>JBFWTA010000015.1:0-17447 GCA_050248075.1 Bdellovibrionales bacterium
GCGTATTTTTTCAACGGTGCTCACAAAAAGCGCGCGGTCCATGAGGTTGCGGATAGTGAAGGCGGTTGTTTTAACCGAAAGCCCAGCAATATAAATTCCATCCCGGCTCATATCCGTCTCGTTAATTTTTGCCCGCCAGTTTCCGGTGCGGGCGTTGACAATGGCCGTTGCGCGTAAAAACGCCCCCAACGCCTCGGGATCATGAGATGAACGGCGGACAAGTTCGGATGACGTTTTCTGAAGAGCGGATAATAAATCTTGCGGGTTGAAGAGTGGATTGCCCGCAAGCAAGGGAAATGCGGCAGAAGAAACAGGCATCTGATCGCGGATTTTGGCAAGCCACATGCCGTTTTTGTCCGGATCGCCGATTTTGGCAAATGCCGCCGCCAGCTGTGCAACGGCCTGTGGCGGCAAGGATTTGTCGGCGCTGGTTTCCGAAAAATAACGCAATGCGGCGATATCCAGCCGGTTTGTCACCGCAAGCGCCGCAAATCCTGCCGCTCGCGCCGGCCGCTCGGCTTCATCGAACCATGTATTGGAAAGTTTCTGCCTAAGCCATCCGCTGGCTGCATCGGCGGCCGGCTTGGCAAATGCCAGGCTGCCTTCGGCATGCGCCAGTGCCAGCAAGGCATCGGCCGTGCTCGATACATCGCCGGTGCCGTCCGGCAGGACGGGAAAACTGCCGTCGGATTTCTGCCGTGCCAGCAAACGACGACGCATGTCGCGTTCGCGCGCTTTCAGGGTCGATTCGGGAAGATACCCTCCTCTCGCAATGACCTCGCGCCACACATAAACGCTTTCCAGCCAGGCGACGATTTCACCCGTCGTAAAAGGCTCCGCTTCCAAAAGCGCGCCAATCAGGCGAGGCGCATCGAACAGCGGTGCGCCGGACACAAAAATCGTTTCGGCTGCCGGATTTTTTTTCTTGGAATTTTTATCCGGCCATATCCGGTTATTTTGAGGGTCGACATGGTCGCTCGCTATAACGTTGTATATCCAGCCTTCGGCGGCGACATTTACCGGCCAGCTGCGATTCATACGAAAATCGCGCGCTCCCACCACATCAAGCTTGATTTCCTTGGCGCCGACTTCGAAAGGCTGCACGCCAAGATAGACTCGTTTTTTTCGATTGGGCGGAATAGATATTTTCCCGTCCGTGGTTCCCAGTAATTTGACGCCCGCGCCGCCTTCAAGAGCATAATGATAAACGTCTGTCGTCGTGCTGTTGTTTTGCAATACCAGTGATGTATTTACGACATCCCCTGTTTTCATAAGCGGTGGCAGGGAAAGGCCTGCATCGAAAGAAGCATAGACTGGAAGAACGACGGATTTCTTTCCCCATTGGGTCGCGTTGGAAGCAATAAGGTACAACCGCATCTCTTTTGAATTTTCCGGCACTGCAAAGCGCAGCACGGCCCTTCCGTTGGCGCCGACATCGATGTTCGGCACCAGCGCGCCGGCCGGAGGCAGCGTTTCGTCTGCACGCGATGGCACGGGCGTAACCACGGCGCTCACGTAACTGGGCTGCTGGCCGGCAATGTTGCCAACAGTCACGGTAAGGGCAGCTTCCTTGCCGCTTGCCACGTTATCCGCCGGCTGAAGCGCGAGACTTAACTCCTTGCGTTTGTGGCGCACTGAAACTTCCGCATGGCCCTCCACAAGATTCATGCCGCCTTCCGCCATTTCATGAGCCTCGACCGTAACACGGAGACGCTCGCCCCAGTTCTCATCAGGAGTAAACACAATTTCATTGTCGCCGGCCGGGCGCAGTTCGTGAATAATCTTGCGAATTTGGTCGTCGGCGACTACGGCATTAATAGTAGCGGGATTGCGAAGGTTAAATCTGATTTTAACACTGGCCCCCTGCTGGATTGTGGAATCCGCGGTTCTGAGCGCAAGTTCGTCTGGACGCATGCGGCTGGGTTTCAGCAGTCCCCAGCCGGCATCAAACGAATAACGCGCGAGCATATCGCCGCCAGCATCGGATATCTCCAGAGTGTAAGATCCGGCTGTCACGCGCCAGCGAACGATATTACTGCCGCTCGCCCTGACGTCCAGCGCCCCGCCGCCCAGCCTTCGGCGTTGCGGCAAGGGTTTATAATCCCAGCGTCCTTCGGCTTGATACCATTCGAAACTGCGGCCTTCTTCGTATATCTGGTATTTAAGGCCGTCGGCTCCGCGACGCCTGCCATCACCGCCCAAAGCAACGATATCGAAACGAGCCACGCTGTTCTCGGCAAATTTTCCATCCGTAGCAAGCGGCTTGATGCCAATGACGAGATCATTCGTGCGCATAGGCAATGTAAGCGGCTGCGGATCGGCCATCCCCATCGCCGGGTCGCTGCGCACCGAAAGGATAGCCGTATGGAGGGGGGCCAAACCTTCCGGCGGCTTTAGCTTCAGACGCAGATATGCCGCACCGGAAGCATCGGTCATAAAGCTGGCAACAGGCGCAGGAGGAGCATCTGTCCTTTGTCCATTGCTGAAATGATAATCATTCCAGCCGGCCGCCTGGTCGAGTTCTGCCCATTGCACCAAAATTTGTCCTTTGGCATAAGCGGCCGGCTGTCCGGCTTCCGTCCGGCTGCGAAGGGTAAGATTTACATCCCCGCCGCTATCGAGAACCGGACGATCAGCGTTAACCTCAACATGCGGCGCTTCGGGGTTCGAGCTGACGCGCAGCGTAGTCCTGGCAATGAGGCTACCGTCGGAACGCTGCCAGACAAAAGGCCAGATGCCGTTAGCCGTGGGGGCCGGAAGAGACAGAAAGGACACCCCCGCTTTTCCGTCAGGCACCGGTAAAGTTGCATAGACGCTGCGGTCAGGTCGTAAAATCTGGATCGCACTGCCGGGAGTCGCAACCACTTCGTCATGAATGTTGCGAGCCGTAAGCGTGAGATAAACCGGCGCTCCCGGAAAATAGAAGGATCGGTCCGCCATAACCCCGGCCTGTAAATTCGACAGCGTGAAACGGCTTTCCGGTTCTATGCCGTCTTCTGTGGCAAGGTCGGCAAAGTCGATATCGCCGGCATCCGTCATAGCCAGAATGCTTGCGGCGCTGGCGCGGCGATCGGAAGCCAGAGAAAGCAAGCCGACACCGGATGCGTCGCTACGGGTTTCCGCAAGCTGTTTCTGGTCATGATCGAAAAGAACAAGCCGGACATTCCCCACCACGCCCGGGGCATAGGCGTCTTCGGTTTCCGCGTAAAAACCGCCGGTTTTCCCCAGAACGCGCACCTTAAGGTCGGACACGATGAACCATTGCGCCGCCAGAGGGGCCAGATCGGTCTTGGCAACCCTGCTTTCCGAATCCGAGCTAAGTTTTGCCCTGGGCTTTGATTTTTGGCGCGGGGCGGTATCCGCTGCCGCGATAAAATATAATCCAGGCGAAAGCGCCCCGGCCCCCTGCTTAAGGGGCACGCTGTGTTCGAGACTGCGATTAAAAAATCCTTCATCCTGTTTAAGAGAGAGCTTCAGAGTACTTTGCCAAATCAGCTTGCCGTTCTCTTTTGCAAAAGTGAGGCTTTCGGTAGGCGCCAAGGTCGTCTGCATGCGCTGGCGATAGGCTTCCGCCATGCGCGCCGGATCGGTCAGCCGATAAAGCTCCATTTTTACTTCGCCGACATTAATGGCACGTAATACCGGCTCGTTGTTACGATAACGCGCAAGCCCGGCTGCCACCGGATCACCGGCAAAGGAAAGCGACGGGCTGCGGTTGGGCACCGTAAACGAAAGTTTATAAGGATCGTTCAGTTTTTCGCCGCCTGCACCGCGCACATCGTTCAGCGTAAGACTGTACTCCTGACGATGGATTAGCGATTGCAGGCAAAGCAGAGTTCCGGAAACCGACAGATTATTCAGTGTTATCGGAACAGTCTTGCCATCCGAGCGCAAGCGAATGGCGGATGCGGTCCGATGCCGCTCGGACAAATCCAGCGGATGATCGAATTCGAGACAAAGCTCGGCGGTTTCCTGCTCGGCGTTTATACTGGGTCGCAGCACATGCAGCGTGCCATTCGATGACTCTTGCGCATGCGGCGGCACCGGCGAAAGCAGCAGGGCAACAAAAGCAAGCGAATAAATGGCAAAACGGTTTATCATCGTCGGTACTGGTTGCATCACGGGTTGCAAGGTTCTAGCAAACGGATTACTCCATATAAAAGGGAAACAGCCAATCGAGGCAATAAAACGGCGGGTGGGAGTTAATGATGCGGCTTTTACGTTATGGCGACAGGGGAAGGGAAAAACCGGGCCTGCTGGATGGCAAAGGCCGAATTCGCGATCTGTCCGGCATTATTGCCGACCTTGGCGGTGAAGCGATTGGTGACGCCGGGCTCGCCAAATTAAAGGCGCTCGATCCCGAAACCCTGCCTGGGGTGGACGGCACCCCGCGTCTGGGCGCCTGCGTCGCCGCCATCGGCAAGGTAATCGGCGTTGCCATCAACTACCGCATGCATGGCGTCGAGACCGGATCCAAGCAGCCCACGGAGCCCACTCTTTTTCTGAAGGCCACAAGCGCGGTTTCCGGACCGGACGACGATATCGAATTGCCAAGGCATTCCGAAAAAACCGATTGGGAAGTCGAACTGGGCGTCGTCATCGGCAAGTCGGCCAAAAATATCACCGAAGCAGACGCACTTGCTCATGTCGCCGGTTATTGCGTGCTGGACGACGTGTCGGAGCGCGCCTTTCAGATAGAACGCGGCGGCCAGCAGCACACCAAGGGAAAGAGCGCCGATAGTTTTTGTCCGCTCGGCCCGTGGCTGGTCACGCGCGATGAAGTACGTGACCCTCAGACGCTTTCGCTATGGACGGACGTAAACGGGCAGCGCATGCAGAACGGCACGACCGGCGATATGCTATTCCCCGTCGCCAAGCTGATTGCCTATATCAGCGAATTCATGACTCTCCTGCCCGGCGACGTGATCGCGACAGGCACGCCTGATGGCGTAGGACGCGGCCGCAATCCGCCGGTCTATTTGCGGGCCGGCGATATTGTGGAGCTCGGCATCGAAGGACTTGGCCAGCAGCGCCACAATGTCGTCGCCGGCAATTAGGGTTTCTTGTTTTCATCCGGCTTTGCCGGTGTCTTCGCCTTCGGCGCATTCGGGTCCAGGCGGTAGGCATTAAGAAAACCGCGAAAAAGATCGACATCGGCGATTTTTGCCTGCACGGCACTGATGTCCTTAAGCTGCGTTGATTTTTCAGGCTGCGTAAGGACACGAAACACGTCGTTTTGTGGCATCGGAGCCATGGAAGCCGTAAAATCAATCGCAAGCTTACCAAGCCGCGCCTGATCATTCGCCAGGGAAAGAGAAATGGCGCAACTGACAAGCCAGTCGGCCTGACGCGCCGTGAGCGTCTCCCCGGCCTTGGGGGGAGGCCCGATAAGTTCAAGCAATTCATTGGCGGCTTCATTCCAGCGCTGAGCATGCACAAGAATATCGGCACGGAGCATCTTGGCGTCGCGGCCGTCGCTGTCCTTGAGAAGTTCCAGCGCGTCGTCGCTTTTGCCCAGCTCGGAAAGCGCCTTCGCGCGTAACAACTGCCGTTCGGCAAGTAAGTCGGCTGGGTAGGTATTATCGTTGCTCATGTCGAGCGCCGCCAAGGCCGGTTCGGGCTTGTGGTCGAGCAGGCGTATGGCAGCGAGCCGTGTGCCCGCACGTCCTTTTTCAACGCCTTTCAGGCGGTTTTTGACGAGTTCGTCAAGAAGCCCGGCGGCCTGATCGAGCAGATCGATCGCGACCAGCCGCTCCGCAAGATTACTCATAACCGCATCGCCATCACTGCCGGTCGGCATCAGCTCTCGGTATTCCTGGTAAAGAGTAAGCGCATCCACCGCCGAAAGGTCGGGCGCCAGATCGCCAAGAAACACATCGCGGAAAATGCCGGCCATTTCGGCACGTATCTGCGGCGCCATGGGGCTTTTCGGATAAAGCTGGATTGCCTGGTTAAGAACATTGAGGCCGGCCTTGATATTTTTAGCCTGCGCATAAAACTGACCGAGACGATGGAGAATGTCGAGCTCCAGATCGTCACCGCGCCATCCGAAGCGCATGACTTCGAGTTTGTCGGCCGCCTTGGCAGGCGTAATCGCCCCCGTGGCGGCATCCAGATCGATAAGGGCCAGCTGGGCCCTTACGCGGTAAAGACGGTCATTCGATTCCGCCACTTCTCTCCATAACGCTTCGGCGGCCTGCGCACGTCCTTCCTTGCTATGAATGACGCCATGCAGATAAGCGATAGCGGGATCGACCGACGTCAGATGATGCCCGTTCTCAAGCCTGTCGAGCCATTCCTTGCCTTCACGATCCTTGCCAGTGGCGAGGGCGGATTCGACGGCAAGCACAGCGAAACGGGAATAAAAAGGCTCGGGATAACCCGCCAGAATAGTCTCGGTGGCGGCAAATTTTTGTTCCGCGTCCACCCAGTTGCGCAACTCGGCATTGGCTACGGCCTGCCATAGCTCGATTTCAGGCTGGCCAGTGATGTTTTCTTCCTTGAAAATAGCGAGTCCTTCCTCCGGCTGCGCGGCGAGTATTTTTGAAGCTCCCCGTAAAATCTGAAAGTCTGAATGCGTGGCAAGGTCAGGCACAAGCAGGGCAAGATAGCGAAGCAGCGCCGAGGCTTCCTCGCCGTTGCCATGCGCAAAATAGAAGCGCGCCAGTTCAAGGCGCGCGCGATTGCGCTCGGCTTCGGGCACATCGATGATGGTCTGCTGCAAGCGTTGCCGTGTTTCGGTGAATGTCTCGTTAGGCTTGCCGCGCCAGGCCGTAAAATCGAACAGTGACTTTCCAGCAGCTGCCGCTTTGGCTTTCTGACTGGATTGCAGAGAGGCGCCGGTATCGACGGCACGCGAAAGCTTAAGCCCCCCTTCGGCCGTGATCTCGATGCCGTCGGAAACATCGCGCACCACAAGCTTGTCGTTGAGCGGCTGAATCACCAGCCCCTGCGCCGCAGGCAGAATGCGGAAATCGGCCATACGGCGCAAAACGCTAAACGCTTCGGCCTTGCCGAGCGGAACAAGAATTAGATGATCGCCAACTACCGGATCGTTGAAGAAAACAGGCGTCGGCGCATCGGCGAGCGGCAGCAGATAGCGTGCGCCGAGAGCGAAGTCGGGCTGCGCCACCAGCGCCGTGCTTACCGGAATTTCCAGATGCTGCTTGCTAAGAAAAATGCGCCAGGCCGTCTGCGAGCGCATCGCACGGATTTCAGCGTCCATCGGTACGGGAAAGCGCCAGCCGCTGGCCTTGGGCAGATCGAGCGGCTGCAAATCGACAAGCGGCGGCGGATGGCCGGCCGTAAGGGCCGGAAGATCGAAGGTAAATTTGCGGTCGAAAACGATGTAGGCATACCCCGCACGCTGAAAGACGACGGTCTTCGCGCTTACATGCGGATCAAGCGTCACAACGAGCTGGGAAGCCGTGCCGATTTCAGGCACGGGGGTTTTATCTGCGGCCGGCGCCGTTGGAGGCGGAGGCGTAATGGACGGCTCTTCGATTTTCGATTTATCCGGCTCGGCAGGCAACTCAGGCGGCGTCACGTCCCCAGAAGCCGAAGGAATAGGGGGCTGTTCAGCTACCTTTTTATCGTCAAGAACCGGTTGCGCGACAAGAGCGGGTTCGGTTGAGGAAGATGTCGGTTGCACCAAGTCGATCGCGGTGGCCGGCGGAGAGATGTGTGCTTCGGGGGCTTGGTCGGCTTGGGGAGGCGAAACGATCGATGGCGGCTGTTGCGGCAAGATCGGTTTTTTTGCGGGTGTCACGGCGGCCGAACCACTGCGAATATCGATCACGATGGAAGTGCCGCTCAGAAAATCCTTTATCCCTGCCTGAGGATCCACAGCGAAAGAAACGAGAAGATGACCGTTTTTGCCGCGTGTCGCCGAAAAACCGCGTATACGCGCCAGGCGTGCCGACGTTACATCATCTGTATTGGCCTGAGCGGAAGCGGAAAATTCGATCGTTACCCGGGCACCCGTGCGGCGTATGCTGTAGGTCACTTTGCGCGGCCAGTCGAACACGATACGTTCGAAATCGCCATGCACCCCGGCGCGCACCATTATTTTTGTGGGCGGTGTCGCCGCCACAGCCGGCATTACATTGGCTTGGACAAGCAAGGCAACCAGCCATGCAAAAATTAGTAGCCTGGAACACATCAAGAAAATAGTCCGTAGGTGGATAGGGTATAAAGCGGCGCGAGGTCTTGGCGCCGCTTGCGGCAGGAAATTCGAGAATGTCTCACGGTACGTCTGGAGACAAGATGGAATACGACAGAAGAGCTAAATTCGCCAGCATTTCGCGCTATGGCCGGCTTCTCCTGTGCGGACGGCTCGGCATTTGGGCAAAAAAAATCCGCCCGCAGGCGGCAGGAGGGCCAAGATCAGAAAAGCCCTTCAGGCTATAAAACCGCCGGTCTTTTCTTCCGCCGCATCGGACGGGGAGAGCTGGTTCGGCAGCCCCTGGGGATTAAGGCCGGCACGCAGATAAGCAACCACCGTTGCGGAGGGAATTTGCGCCTTTACCTGGCCGTTTTCGCCTAAAAATTCAGTGATTACGCCCGCCAAAGGATCGATCGTAATGCGGGGGGAAATCGGAACGCTCACAGCATCCGAAGGCTTGGCATTTTCTTCACGTTGCCGGACGGCGTTCGATGCCGCGCTAAGCACGGCAGTGGCCTGTACGGGCTGGGCAGATCCGAATGGGCTAACAGCGTTCGTCATGTTGCTATCCGGTTAAAGGTCAAATTCCAAAATTTTTTGCTTTCATCGCATTTCGATCAACCATTTTCCATGCGATTAAACCAAAAAACTTTGACCGAAACATCTGCATAAAATTTATACACTGGCACTATTCTAAGATAATCCATACACTCTATCTTGACAAGTAAAATATTTTATGAACAGGCGGTTCTCTGCTTGTTAGCTAAAAATAATTAAATCGATTAATAAAAGTTTTTTTCTTCTTCTCTTCTTTACCTTTCATTGATCATTTTTTAACACAATGTTAGCAAAAATCTCGTGTCTTGCTTAACTGTCCGGGATTTGCTGTTGCCGTCATCGCTTGCCATAAGCTGGACTTTGTCCACAATCTCAGGCTACGGCATTTATGGCCTGCAAATAGCCATGCAATTTCTGCGCCGGGGAGGCCAGCAGGTTATTCTCACCCGCAAACCCGCCATTGCCGCATTGCCGCCGCTGACGGAAATACGGATGGCCTCCGCCTTCGAACTTGGCCGCAAACTTGACGCCTTTCTTCAGGAAAACCCAAAAGAACTGCTGAGCTTTGCCCATGCCGTTCTGCATGGCTGCGGCAACGACTTTTCAGGATTCGACGGGCAGGACCGGGTATGGGGAAAACCCAACGTCGCCTGCGCCGCCATCGAGCAGCTTGTCAGCACGCCGCATGGAAGGGATATCTCCAAGAATTACGATTGTTTCATAGCGATTTCGCGCTGGAACCACGAATTTCTTAAAAGCCTCGATGTGGGACCGGTTTTCCTCTGCCATCAGGGCATCGACACCACCTTGTTTCAACCGGGGCCGCGCAGTGATCTCTGGCGTGACAGGTTTGTTATTTTTTCTGGCGGTAAATTTGAATTCCGGAAAGGACAGGATATCGTTCTTGCGGCCTTCAAGCGTTTTCGCGAAAGCTGCCCAGAGGCGCTGCTTGTGTCGTGCTGGCAAAATCTTCTTCCTCCCGACGCCCCTGCCTTCGAACTTGCCGGACATTGCCGGAACATGCCGCAGGTCGCGCCCAATTACGGACTTCAGCTAACGCCCTGGCTTCTGGCCCAGGGCCTCCCTCCGGAAAGCTTTGTCGATTTGCCCTTCACTCATAACCTGCTCATGCCCATGGTTCTGCGCGAATGCGATATCGCGGTTTTTCCAAACCGTTGCGAAGGCGGTACAAATCTCGTGGCCATGGAAGCCATGGCGTGCGGCGTGCCCACTTATGTTTCTTACAACACCGGCCAGAAAGATCTTGTCGACATGCTTGGCTGCGGCGCCTTCAGGAACCAGAAACCGGTCAAACCTTCGGCCTCTATCCAAAGCGTCCAGGATTGGGGCGAAACCGATATCGAAGAGGTCGTTGCAGCCTTCGAGCATGTCTATTCGCAACGCACCGATGCCATGCGCGGCGCGGCTGTCGTGGCCGACAAAATCAAGGCGTGGGAGTGGGCCCGGCAGAATGAAAAGCTTCTTAAAATTATCTGCGACGAGACGCCAGCGGGGGCTTCATGACGCGGCCGCTCGTTGTCGTCGGCACACCCTGTTTTGGCGGTGTAGTGACGCAGGACTTTGCCATGTCGCTTATAAATCTTACTGCGGCGGCACCGGCGGCCGGCTTCGACGTGGCCATCATGATGCTCGGCAACGATGCTCTGATAACGCGCGCGCGCAGTTCCATCGTTGCGAAATGCCTCGACAATCCGGCCGTAACGCATCTTCTGTTCGTAGACGCCGATATCAGTTTTACGCCTGATCACGTCACGCGGTTACTGCAATTCGACAAAGATTTTGTCGCCGGCCTGTATCCGGCCAAGATTTTCGACTGGCAGCAATTCATGCAACGCTTCGGACAAAGCCGCGAGATGCTGGAAGAAGCAGGCCTGGCTTATGTGGGCGATCTTTGCACCGGCGCCGATCTCAGACGCGAAAACGGTTTTGCAACAGGCATTTACGCGGGAACCGGTTTTCAGTTGATCAAACGCCGGGTTTTCGAGCGAATGATCGCCGCACATCCGGAACTCAAATTTCTTTCGCTTCATGCCTTCCCGCGTCCCAGCCAGCCGAGTAACAATCTTTATGCTCTTTTTGATTGCATGATTGACCCGGAATCCGGTGTCTACCTGAGCGAGGACTACGCTTTTTGCCGGCGTTGGCGCGCCCTGGGCGGTGAAATCTGGCTCGACCTGCAAAGCCGTCTGGTTCACACAGGCTCTTACAGTTTTCGGGGCAATGCCGCTTCAAGATTTGGAGAAGTGTGATTTAATCCGTTTTCGAACCAAATCGATTTATTTTCGCGTACCGGCCGGCAAATTTTGCCGGAAGAATTTTCCTGCTGGAAAAATTACCCGGCAAATTTTGCCTAGCCGATTTGTTGGATACTTTAAGGCATTGAAAAAAAGGCCGGAAAACCGTCGATTCGGCTGGCATGTTTTTAGCATGAAACTGCGCGTCGGTAACTCGAATTTACGTTTGTAAACAAAAAGTTAACGGCACCCCACACGCGGAAGGAGTCCGCGGTCAACCTCGAAAGGAGTTCTTTGTTATGGCTATCGGCTCAGTAACACTAACCGCCTCAGCTTATGCGAATTTGCAGGCCCTGCAAAACATCGCTCAACAGCTGGGTAATACGCAGCGCGCCCTGGCGACCGGAAAATCGGTCAACTCGGCGAGCGACGACGCCACCGCTTACTTCCAGTCGCAAGGCTTCTTGCAGTCGGCAAACGACTTGTCGAACCTCAAGAGCAACCTTTCGACGGCTCTTGAAACGGTGAACTCGGTTAACAACTCGATCACGTCGATTCAGAAGGTTGTTCAACAGTTGCAATCGCTTACCACGAGCGCCCTGCAGAACAGCGACACGACGACCCGGAAAGGCTTGGCTTCGCAGTATAACAGCCTGCGTACCCAGCTCGATCTGCTCGTTAACGACGCGACCTTCAACGGCAGCAACCTGTTGAACACGACGACGACCAAGCTGATCGTGTATTTCAACGCGGACAACACTACCGCGCTGACGATCACGGGTGTCAACGTGACATCGGCCGGTCTCAGTATCGACGCGGCACAAAGCGCCTTCGCCGAGACGACCGACATCAACACGGCGGCTTCGCTGTTGTTGACGGCGTTGTCGACGCTGCGTACCGACGCTTCGAACTTCGGTGGTAACGCCTCGCTCATCCAGACGCGTCAGGACTTTACCTCGAACCTGATCGATTCGTTGACTCAGGCGTCGAATAACCTGGTGCTCGCGGATACCAACCTGGAAGGTGCTTCGCTGCAACAGCTGCAAGCCCAGAACCAGCTGGCCATCGTCAGCCTCGGAATCTCCGGGCAGCTGTCGCAAGCCATCCTGAGACTGTTCCAGTAAGCCTAAGGGAAGGAGGATGGGGAAACCCCATCCTCCTTTTTCTTTTTTACGACGGCCGAAAGGCCCATGACTAAGGTCCACGAAGGAGTCGGGACATGCCATTAAAAATCCGTGTAAAACCAGAAGGTAAGATTTTCGCCGGCGGCGCCGTTCTCAAGAATGTCGGCACACGCCCGGCCGATTTGCTTGTTTTATCCGATAGCCCCGTCCTGCGCGACGATTACGTGTTAAGCGATGAGCGCCGCAACGAATCGGATGCCGGCAATGTTTATTTACTTTTGCAAGTTATCTATCTTTTCAAAGGCAAAGGTAAACCGCTGGATTCTCTCGTCATCGACACGATTCGCAGTTTCGCCAGACTCTATCCGCATCTTTCCGCCGAAGTCGACCAGATCATTGCCCATCTTGAGGCGGGTGAGTCCTTCAAGGCCCTGCGCATAGGCCACAAGCTCATGGCGGGTGCGGAAAAGCCGGCATCAGGCGAACAGGCCTCACCGGCGGTCTCTCACGCCAGCGCATCCTGACAGGAGGTCTTAACACCATGGCAATTCAAAATAAAATCAACGCTTACGCCACGCACCAGCACATACAGGAAACCGATCGCGATATCGACGCGCGCGCGCTTTTGATTTGCGCGAGCCAGCTGGATGCAGCACGGAATGCCGAAAGCGACCGGGCTCTCTACAAAGACGCCATTAAGCGTAACCAGAAATTATGGACCATTTTTCAGGTCGCCCTATGCGATCCGGGCAACCCTTTGCCCGTTGAGCTCAAAAACATCCTTCTTAATTTAAGCTGTTTTGTGGACAAGGTAAGTTTCCGCGCACTGGCGGAATTCAAACCGGCGATGCTGGGCAGTCTTATCGATATCAATCGCAGTATTGCCGCCGGTCTCAGTAAAAAGCCGCCTGTCGAAAATCAGCCGCAGCCGGTGGCGGCGCCCTTTGCGCCAACCGGGTCGGTCATCACCGCATGATCTGAAAAAAGCGGAATGGCATTTGGATTCTGCCGCAGAATTTTTCCGTCCCACGGCGCCGGGGCCAGCGCCGCAGCATTGCCGCCGATATATCTTCGAACCTCCGCGGTCACGCGGGTGACAACCTGCGGCCAGTCTTTCGGTCGATTTTGCCGGAACAGGCGCATGGCAGGATACCACGGCGTATCTTCACGCCCCAGCATCCACCGCCAGTCGGGCGTAAAGGGCAACAGAGTCCAGACCGGCTTGCCCAGCGCCCCGGCAAAATGCGCCGTCGCCGTATCGGCCGAAATAACGAGATCGAGTTCGGCTATCAAACCGGTCGTATCGGCAAAATCGCCAAGTGCTGGCTCGGCGTCATAAACGTTCATCTGCAGGCTGGCGGCCGTTACCGTGCCTTTTTGCATCGAAACGAGATGCGGTCCCGCCGCCGAAAGCAGGGGGCCGACATCATCCGAGCGGAGCGAGCGGTTTTGATCGTTGGCATAAAGTGGATTCCCCATCCAGACAAGCCCGATATGGGGGCGCGGCAATCCTGCCAGTCTTTCACGCCAAGGCCGGCGCCACGCTTCTTCGGCACATACATAAGGGATGGAGGCCGGCACGCTGAAAATCGTGGTCCGGAATAAATACGGCAGGCTCATCAGCAAGCCATGCGCATCGGCTGCCGGCAACGGATCGTCCGGTGAAAGAATGCAGGCTTCGGGAAACTGCGCGGCCATAAAGCGCCGCATGGACGCAGGCACCTCGAGCGTAAGTTTTTCGTAACGGTCGCGGATGCGCGGAATGTAGCGCAGAAACTGAACGATATCGCCGACACCCTGCTCGGCATAAAGAATCAGGTGCCTTACCTTTTCGCCCTGCCAGCGCGGCATGGCGGCAAAACGCTCCGCATTATATTTACGCAATTCCAGTTTCGGCCAGCCGGCTTCGAAATCACCCATCAGAAGAAGCGCACGCCCTTCGCCCATGACCGCTTCGGCAAGGGACGGATCGAGGGCTGCGGCTTTCCGGCAATGCTCGACCGCACGATGCGGCCAGCCGGCGTCATTAAGGACGTTTGCCAGGGTAAGATGCGCGACGGCAAAACCGGGATCCAGAGCAAGCGCCTGTTGCGCCGCATGACAGGCTTCCTCGAGACGCCCCGTGCTTGCCAGCGCCACGGCATAATTGTTCTGAATATGGGGATTACGCGGATTCAGCGTTTGGGCCCGGGCGTGGTGCTGAATAGCCGCCTCATTCTCGCGGCGCTCCCGCAACAACAGGCCGGTGATGTCCCAGCCATCGGCCAGATCGGGATTACAGGCTATGGCTTGCCGGCCGGATTGCAGGGCATCTTCCGCATGGCCAAGCATGCGAAGAATGAGCGCGCGATTGGACCAGGCTAGCGCAAATGCCGGTTCGGCGCGAATGGCTTCGTCATAGAGCTGCAGCGCCAGATCCGTTCGTCCCATGCGGAAGGCAATGATTCCCAGCATGTGCAACGCCTGAGGCTGATCGGGATCTTCTTCGACAATCTGGCGGTAAGCCTGCGCCGCATCGCCGATACGATTGGCCTGAAAATCGGCAAACGCCGCCTCCAGCTTCCGACGCATAGCAACACCGTCATGCACAACCAGCGACATGCAAATACTCGACAGAAGACCCGGGTAACGGCTAGGCAGCCGCCAGCAAACCGTAAGCGTACCACTGAACGATGGATTGCGACACGCTATCCTTGATCATATTGGTGGCAAGTTCGGGCGTCGGTATCGTGACATCCATCACGCGCGCCGCTGCCGCCGGATTTTGCGCAAGCCGCTCCAGTTCGGGCAAAAGCGCGGATACGGAATCGGCAAGGCCGGCCCGATTGAGCGCCTGCATGACCAGGGCATCACGCGCGGATACGGCCATGGCGCTGCCGGCCATGGGCGAGGCGAGCCAGACCGGCGCTCCGGTAACCGGCATTTTGTCTACGTACTGATTGAAGGCGCCGGCAAAACGCGGTTGCGACATGTCGGACATGCGCTGCCCACGGTAATGGCCGCGCATGGGTTTGGCGATGCCGCAGGCCACGAGGACGTGAATTGCGCCGACAACGTCGGCGGGGGCGAATCCCTTACCGTCCGGATGAGCCAGAAAGTCCCCGATGCTCAGGGGCGTAAGCGTCATGAGATTGACAAGCCTATCGAAAAGCGGCGTCTTAAGATCGATTGCCGGCCCTGCCGTCTCTATCCGCGCTGGAATATCGGAGCGCGGCATGATGGAGCCGTAGACAAAGCTTCCGAACAGCTCGGGCACGCTGTGTGATCGTGGCGCCGCCTGACGATACCAGATGTCGCAGCGTTCCTGCCGGTTAATGGCGAAATCCTTGACGGCCTCGTAAAGATGGCTTTTTTCGCAATCGATGATAACCTGATGGGCGGACGCAGGCGTCGTCAGCTCGACATAATTCTTGCCGATATCCGCGTCGCCGGCATAACTGAAACCGCGCGGCCGAAGCGCCAGGATCGCGTCGAAAGAGCCCGAACGGGCGGCACCATCGTCATAACTCGAAAAAAAGCGATCCGGCATGCCGGCAGCAATGGCCTGATCGAGCGCTGCCGCCGTTGCCGGATGATTCCTGAAATAATGCGGACCCAGTCTTTTTAATTCGTCCAGAAAAACTTTTGCTTGCGCCACGTCCATCTGCGGAGCGCATTCGCGAACGAGGAAACGCAACGCTCCGTCTGGTTCGGCATAGGCACGATAGCCATAACAGAAGAGGCCGCCGGGAAGCAGAATTTTTTCCGCAAGCGCAAACAGCGCGGCGCGCTCCGAAGCCGGAAAATCCTGTGTCCGTTCGTCACAGCAGAGATAATGCAGCGAAGGCAGGAGCGCAGCGCTGTTTTCGCACTGCGTCAGAATTTCGCCGGGATTGCCCTGAATGAAACTGATGTTTTTGACTTCGCGTTCGCGGGCAATCCGCTCGCCCTCGTCCTTGATGTCAGCACGGGACGTAACGCCGAAAAAATGTCCCTCGGGATTGCTCGCGGCGAGACATATGAGGCGGCCGGGATCGGTCACGGCAACCTCGGCATAGGCAAAGGGTTCGCCCGGTCGGCGCGGCAGCACGCCGCGCAATGCCGCCACATAACTCAAAGGTACCGGGCTGAATTCGATATAGGGATCCACTTAAGCCTCCTGCTTTGGTGTTTCAGAGATATTTAAGAATCGTCTGCTGGGTGAGCGTCGCAGCCGCCGAATAGGAAGCCTGCAACTGCGTCTGCAGCAGATTGAGCTCGGTCCCGACTTTCGTCAAATCGACACTTTTGATATCGCCGATCTGCTGCTCCAGGCTGGAGATATCGCCGTTTAGCGTATCCTGCTGCTGTTTGACGGTGTTGATCGCGGCCGCAACGCCGGCATGATAGGTCTGGATATTGGTGAGCGCCGACGACAGCAGGGTCGCGGCTTGATCCATATACGTGGCGTAGTTGGCGGCGCTCACGCCGGTCTGGCTGGCGGCATATATATATTGCATGCCGGCGATCAACTGCTGAAAACCGGTCTGGGTGCTGGTGGCGCCGTATTGCAGATCA
Source organism: Bdellovibrionales bacterium (assembly GCA_050248075.1). Taxonomy (GTDB): domain Bacteria; phylum Pseudomonadota; class Alphaproteobacteria; order UBA9219; family UBA9219; genus JBFWTA01. The sequence continues at coordinate 16,638 of JBFWTA010000015.1, forward strand.
TAACCGGTGTCGATGGTGACCGTATCGTTTGTCCATGCCGACGTGCTGTTGCCCGGAGCGTCGGTGTCATAGGGCGGAAGCGTGGGCGACGTTACCAGCGCCCCCGGCACGCCGGTCGTAAGCACGGTATTCAGATCGACGGGCACCGTCGTGTAGCGCGTGCCCGAATAAATATAGCGGCTGCCGACCTTTTGATTCAGGTCCACAACTCCTTGATTGATAAAAGCCAGAATTTGCTGCTGAATGATGCCGGTCCGGTTCGTATCCTGCAGCGGATTCTGAACCGCCAGCTGCCGCGCCTGCGAGGCAAGATTTTCCAGGTCGGTCATGGTGTCGTCGTAAATTTCAAGACGCGCACTAACGGTCTTCATGGCCGCCACATAGGACTGGCGCTGCGTAATCGCGTTCTGGAAATTCATGATGTTCTGGGCTTCGAGCGGCGTGTAGTCGGTAAGATTATTATGCTTCTGGTTGCTGGCGAGCTGCTGGTTTAGCTTCGAAAGCACGACCTGCTGCGACTGCAGGCTGCCGACCGTAAAGAGCTTGATGCCCAGATTGCTGATGAAGCCCGTGGTCATGACGCCCCCTAGATGATCGCCAAAAGATCTTTGAACATTTCGGAGATCGTGCTGATGACATGCGCCGACGCGGCATAACTGTTCTGCAGCGTGGTCAGGCTGACGAGTTCGTCGTCCACATTCACGCCGGTGGCGTTCGAGAGAACCTGCTCGTAATAGGATTTTTGCTGCACCGCCGATTCGTTCTGGGTCTTTATCGTATTAGCCGCCTGCTGGAAACCGGCGAGAATCG
>JBFWTA010000016.1:0-16099 GCA_050248075.1 Bdellovibrionales bacterium
ATCAATGCGACATCGACGTGATCGGCAAGGACAAGCTTGATCCTGCTTACGACGCCGAATTGCCCGCGATCATCGTCCGCATTTTCGAGGAATTGCGCGTCGGCAAGTTCACCATTCATTTCAGCAACCGGAAAGTTCTGCTCGGACTGCTCGCCGCCCACGGCATCGAGGATGCGGAGAAGCAGAAGCTGGTCTTGCGCGAAATCGACAAGTTCGACAAGGTCGGCACCGACAAGGTGCGTGCCTCGCTTGGCGAGCTGGGGCTTGAGGCAGGGCTTGCCGATACGCTGCTGCGCCTTATCAGCCATCAAGGCGGCAAGGAAGAGGCGCTTGCCGATCTGCGCGCGCAAAAAGCGGAGCATCCTCTGTTCCTGCAAGGCCTTGCCGAGGTGGCGCAAATGATCGATGCGCTGAAAGCACTCGGCGTTCCGGACGAACGCACGCGCTTCAACCTCAAGATCGCGCGCGGACTCGATTACTACACCGGCACCGTTTATGAAACGCTGATCGACGATCATCCGGAGTTCGGCAGCGTCTGTTCCGGCGGGCGTTATGACGATCTGGCCAGCTTTTACACGAAATCGAAACTGCCGGGCGTCGGACTTTCGATCGGACTTACACGCCTGTTCGACCAGCTGCGCGCCTCGAACCTGTTACCGCTAATGCCGGGCAGCGTACAGGTGCTTGTTGCTCAACTCGATCCGCAACTCGGCGCCGCTTACCTTTCGCTCGCCGCCGAATTGCGCCATGCCGGGTTCAATGTCGAAAACTATCTGGAGCCGGCGAAGCTGGACAAGCAGCTCAAATATGCCGACAAGGCGGGGATTCCTTTTGTCGTCCTGCTGGGACCGGATGAAAAAGCCAAAGGTACGGTGCTGGTCAAGGACTTTGCCGCTAAGCAGCAATATGAAGTGACGCATGCGGGACTGATTGAAAAACTGCGTATCCTATTAAAATAGCATGTCACGCCAAATAAAAACGCCTTCAAAACGTTTGGATGAAGAATGAAATATTGAGAAAAAAAGAATGTTTTGTTCAATACTATAAAGCACCTGGCAATTTTTCCTTAGTTACTGCGTGAACATTTTATAACGAAATGTTTTTACTTCATCTTGCCTGCCAAACATTTTTTCTGTGTTACGGAATATATGTAAATCCTTGCAAACCTTGATTGATTCGAAAAGCCATACTCGTTAAGGTTGCGCTTTCCGTCAGCCGACTCACACTGCACTTTGACGTTCCCGGAGCCCCGCGCTTGCCCCCTTCCCGGCCATCCGCCGATGAACTGGAATTTCCGTTCTACGGGATGCGCACACCGCGCATTCTCTGGCTGATCCCTTTTCTTATTTTCGTCGGATTGATGACGGTATGCGCAGTGTTGTTGCGCAACGAAATGCTGTCGTCGCGCTTGCAATCGGAATGGCTGGCGTATTACGGCAACTTCATCAGCTATCACATGGAAGACGGGCCAAATCCCGACATGCATCCGCCTATGGACGGCCCCTACAACCAGCGCCTGGGCTACAGCTACATTCCGTTTTTCACGAAGTCGCTTTCGGCCGGAAATTACTTCGTCGCGGCACAGGCGCGCACATCTCCGGCCTATGATTATTTTATCGGCCACGGGCTGTATCCCATCTATCACGCAAAAACCGCCGCCGGACTTGCGCTTTATGACCGCGACGGCGTGCAGATTTACAACGCGGTATATCCGGAACATGTGTTCCGCGATTTCGATTCCATTCCGCCGCTTCTGGTCGATACGCTGCTGTATATCGAAAATCGCGAATTGCTGAGCACCGAGCCGGTGACGCGCAATCCGGTGATCGAATGGCGCCGTTTTCTGTATGCTGCGTTCGGGCATGTGTTTCAAATATTCGTGCCGGGCTTTAATGCGGGCGGTGGCAGCACGCTGGCCACGCAGATCGAAAAATTCCGCTATTCGCCGGGCGGCGAAACGCGCAACGCCGGCGACAAGCTGCGCCAGATCGCATCCGCCAGCATGCGCGTTTATCTCGACGGCCCGGATACCACCGAAGCGCGCAAAAAGATCGTGCTCGATTACCTCAACAGCACACCGTTCAGCGCCCGCCCCGGCTATGGCGAAATCAACAGCATCGGCGATGCCCTGTGGGCATGGTTCGGCATCGATCTCAATCAGACGATAACCGCCCTTACGCTGTCCGGCACGGATCCGGAATCCCTGCGCGTGAAGGGATATTATTACCGCGCCGCGCTGGGCCTTATTCTGGCGCAGCGGCGTCCAACTTATTACCTGTCCGTCGACCATGCGGCTCTCGATAACCTTACGGACGCGACGCTGAACCGCCTGGCGGGCGTCGGCATCATATCGCCGGCATTGCGCGACGCGGCAAAAGCGGCGCGGTTCCGTTTCCTGGCCGAAGCCCCGGCCCCGCCGCAGCCGCCTTTTCTGGAGCAGAAAGCGACCAACGCGCTGCGCAGCCATTTACTGTCGATGCTGGGCCTGCGCAAGCTTTACGAACTCGACCGGCTCGATCTCGCGGCCCGCACGACGCTGGACCAGCATACCCAGCGCAACATGGTCGATTTCCTGCGCCGCATGGACGACCGCAGCTTCGTGGAACAAATCGGCTTATACGGTTTCCGGCTGCTGAATCCCGCCAACGACCCGGCCAAGATCAAATGGAGCGTGGTGCTTTACGAAAAGGGCGAGACCGAAAACAAGATCCGGGTGCAGGCCGATAACATCGACGCGCCTTTCGACATGAACGAAGGCATGAAGCTCGATCTCGGCTCGACCGCCAAGCTGCGCACGCTGGTGACCTATCTCGAAATTATCGGCGAATTGCACGGGCGTTACAAGGATTTGCCGAAGGCCGACCTGGAAGACCTGGTGGAAGAGGCGCCCGATGCGCTAAGCCTGTGGGCGGCCAAATGGATGGCCCAGAATCCGGGTGCGCCGCTGAATACGATGCTGGCCGCAGCGATGGACCGCCGCTATTCCGCCAATCCCGCAGAAACTTTTTTCACCGGTGGCGGCGAGCATCGTTTCGTCAATTTCGAGCGCAAGGAGGATTCGGAATCCTACGATCTGCGTGAAGCCTTCGCGGAATCCGTCAACCTGGTTTTCGTGCGCTTGATGCGCGACATCGTCAATTACACCATCGGCCAGTCGCCGCAATCCAGGCAGGAACTGCTCGACGACGCCGATGCCGAAGGCCGCCGTGCTTATCTCGAGCGTTTTGCCGACCGCGAAGGCAGTGTATTTTTAAGCCGATTCATCGGCGATTATGAAAACCTCACGCCGCCACAGATCGTGGATAGACTGGCAGGCCGCGGTCATAAAAGCGCCGCCGCGCGCACGATCCTTTTCCGTTCCGTGCGGCCCAAAGACGATTTCGCCGCCTATGCCGCCTTTATGGCAAAGCAACCCATTTCGGGCGGCATGCCGGGTGAGGAAAAACTTCGCAAACTGTATGCCGATTACCCGGTCGAACGCTATTCGCTGGCCGACCGCGCCTACATTCTCGGCGTCAACCCGCTCGAACTCTGGCTGGCCGCTTATAAGCAGGATCATCCGCAAGCGACGCGTAGCGCGATTTTACGCGAAAGCCGCCCGGTGCGCATCGAAAGCTACGCATGGCTGTTTCATCCGCGCCTCAAACATGCGCAAGACACGCGCATTCGCGTGATGCTGGAAGCCGATGCCTTTGCCCGCATCCAGAAACGCTGGGCGCGGCTGGGGTATCCGTTCGAGCGCCTGGTGCCCAGCCTTGCGACCTCCATCGGCAGCTCCGCCGACCGGCCGGGCGCCCTGGCGGAACTGGTTGGCATCATTCTTAATGAAGGCGCCAGGAAACCGGCGGTGCGGTTCGAATCCCTGCAGTTCGGCGCCGGCACGCCTTACCAGACGCTTTTGATACATAACGGCGACAGGAAAAACGAGCAGGTGCTCGACCCCGCCGTCGCCCGTACCGTAAAGGAAGCAATGACGGGCGTCGTGAGCACCGGCACCGCCAAGCGCGTGAACGGAGCCTATGCCGATGCCAATGGCCTGCCCTATCTGATCGGCGGCAAGACCGGCACGGGCGATCACCGTTACGACGAGTTCGGGGCCGGAGGCCGGCTTATTTCATCCAGGGTCATGAACCGCACTGGTACTTTTGTCTTTTTCATCGGCGATAAATATTTCGGCGCCATCACGGCGCATGTCGCGGGCGACGACGCGGCGGATTATAAATTCACCAGCGCCCTGTCGGCGCAGATGCTGAAAGCCCTGGCCCCGGTGCTTCAGCCGCTGATTAACAACACGCCGGCCACGGCGCAACAAATTGTCTCAACGCAAAATCCTCCGTAATTACCGTGCGGCAGCTGTTCCATCCGCGAAAAAATTGTACTAGCATTCAAGCATGAGCCCGCATCGCCTCTGTCTTGCCGCCCTTCTCGTCCTGCTAGGCGTGCCGGCCCTTGCCCAGTCGAAATCCGACTCCAGGCCCATCGGAACCTATGGAAACTGGAAGGCTTATAAATTTAACGATAAGGACCAGCCGGTCTGTTACATGACCATGTCCAAAAAATTCCCCGCCGGCAAGAAACTCAGGCGCAACGAAGCCTTTCTCATGATCACGCACCGTCCCGCCGAGAACAGCAAGGATGTCGTGAGCTACGTGGCGGGATATATGTTCAAGCCCCTTAGCAGCGTGACAGTCGATATCGGCAATAAATCCTTCGACCTTTTTACACAAAAAGACACGGCATGGTCGCGCGATGCGGCAACAGACCATGCACTTGCCGCGGCTATCCGCGACGGCGCGAACATAAAGATTGCCGGCACGCCGGAGGCCAGGGGGGCGGATCCGGTAACCGACATCCTTAACCTGAAAGGTTCGGCCGCCGCCTATCAGGCGATCGGCAAAGCCTGCGGCTACCCGGTCGAAGCCCCTGTAAAACCGAAGAAAGCCGCGCCCGCAAAGCCCGGCAAGAAAAACACGAAGCATCCTTAATATACCCGCAGAACCGGCATTTTAGCCGCAAGTAATTCACAAAAACTTCTATTTTCTGCTATTTAACCCCAGTTATGGGCATCGCCAACCACGCAAAAAGCTTCGACCCGGCGCTTACCGCCGATGGCAGGCAGAATCTGATCGGCCTCAGCTTCGACGAGCTGAGGGAGGCGCTGGTCGCGCGCGGACTGGAACCGTTTCGCGCGAAGCAGGTCTGGTCGTGGATTTATTTCCACGGCCTGACCGATTTCGCGAAAATGACCACCCTGGCCAAGCCGGCGCGCGAAAAACTGGCCGCACATTTTATCGTGAGCCGCCCGGAGGTTTCGAAAGACCAGAAGTCGCAGGACGGCACGCGCAAATGGCTGTTGCGCATGCAGGACGGCCAGGAAGTGGAAGCCGTGCATATTCCGGAAACCGATCGCGGGGCGCTATGCGTATCGTCGCAGGTGGGCTGTACGCTGACCTGTCGTTTTTGCCATACGGGTACGCAACGGCTGGTGCGCAATCTGGAAGCCGGCGAAATCGTATCGCAGGTGATGCTGGCGCGGGACGCGCTGAGCGAATGGGGCCGCACCGACGGCAACCGCCGGCTTTCCAACATCGTCATGATGGGCATGGGCGAGCCGCTGTTCAATTACGATAATGTCGCCAAGGCCCTGCGCATCGTGATGCATAACGAAGGTATTGCGATCAGCAAGCGCAAGATAACCCTTTCGACCTCCGGCGTCGTGCCGATGATTGGGCGCTGCGGCGCGGAGCTGGACGTCAATCTTGCCGTAAGCCTTCATGCCGTAACGGATGCATTGCGCGACCAGATCGTGCCGATCAACCGCATGTATCCGATCAAGGAACTGCTGCAGGCCTGCCGCACCTATCCGGGCGCCAGCAATTCGCGGCGCATTACGTTCGAATATGTAATGCTGAAAGGCGTGAACGACAGCCTTGCCGATGCGCGGCAGCTTGTGAAACTTCTGCGCGGCATTCCCGCAAAGATTAATCTTATTCCCTTCAACCCGTGGCCCGGCGCGCCGTTCGAATGTTCGGAGTGGAGCCAGATCGAAAAATTCGGCGACCTTGTGAACGCCGAAGGCTATGCCAGCCCCGTGCGCATGCCGCGAGGCCGCGATATCATGGCCGCCTGCGGACAATTGAAATCCGCCAGCCTGCGACTCACGGCTGCAGAACGGGCAGCCATAGATAAGGTAATTAAGGAAAAGGAAGCGGCGCAGGGGCTTGCTTAACTGTCTCGCAAGAACAACTCGATTCATTCACAGGCAAATCACATAATTATATCATCGGGTTGTTACATTAATGGATTAGCATAAATTTCAACCCTTGATTTTGTCTGTTTAGAGGATCAGCTTCACGCAATTAAGCGAGCCCCTTTACCACTCAAATAAGTTTAGGGTTAATACAATGGCGCAAGCATCCATTGGTAGCAGATTAGATAATGCATCTGTTGGCACTTTAATTAATAAAGGAAGACAGAAAGCAATTGATGCCGGAGCGGTTGACGATGCCCCGCTTCCATATCTTTTAAATCTATTTTCAAGCAGCTTTGAAATTCTTTACCGCCATGCAAGAGATCCAATTGGAGAAAAATTGGACCTGAATCCGGGTCACACGACTGAAGAACTTGCAAAAGCACAATTTGACCGTATGCAAATACTGATTGTAGCTCTGGCCATGCAAATCCACATTGCAAAGCTTTTGCATAGCAAAGAAACCAAACTTGACCGTGATAAACAACGAGAGTTTGATGAAGAATTACGCGGCCGCTCTCTTCGATTCAAAGAAAGCCTGGTGCAAAAAGAGATTTGCAGCATTGAACAGAAACACAAACGTAACTTAGCCCGGCTCGAGGCTTTAAGGAGATACGAAGAATCTGATAAAGGCACTTTTAGCATGCATAGTCTATATGAGCATTTTGTTCGAAAAAAGTCGCATAATATCTTCATAGAACGGATTATTGATGCAAAAACTTCTGCAATGAAAATGGCTGCCGATATGGCCGTGGTAAATATTGCTTTTATAGCTTTTATGAATTGGCCTGCGAATGAACCATTTAACCTCATGGAAGGCAATCAGCTACAACAGCCGAAAAATAATTTGCAGCAGCAGCAGCAACAGCAGCAGCAGCAACAGCAGCAACAGCAACAGCAACAGCAACAGCAACAGCAAACACAACTATCCGCAGCCGGGAAGGATCCACTTCTCAGAAGATTGATAAATTTTCAACTATCTTCACCATCCACTCCTACGTAAACTGTTTCAGTTCATATATCCTTCCTAATTTACCAACCTAGAATTTAATATATTCACTCCTCTTTTGCTTCTAAAGTTATAAAATTTTCATATCCTCGCATGCTCTGAAAGGAGCATTGCCGTGACCTTATCCCGCATTACCACAAGCTTCATTTAAGGTTATTTTGATTTGTCATGGTATTCGACAAACCTCCTACAGGGAAAGGCGATCATGCCCGAAGGAGTACCGGTATTTACCGGAATATCCCAACATGAAAATGCGCGAACGACCGAACGAGACGCCCTGCAAGAAATGCAGGAAAATTTTTCCGTCTCGCTGGGATATCTGAGAGCGCTGCAGCGGTTTCATGCCCAGTTTGAGGATATACCGCCTGATCACATGCGCGCGATCGACCGCTGGGCGGATAAATATTCCAAATTGCAAAATCTGGTTACGCAGCGCCTTCAGGACATCGATCCTACGGCTCTGCAGTATGGGGACGACTACCATCGCGACCCGGGCATTGCCCTTTTCTCGCGACTCGAAAAAGAGCTTGCCAAAGATGAGTCCCCCTTTTCCGATGTCTTGACAACCCAAAGACGACAGCTGCGCGACCTGGCTTCGGCTACAAGGAAAAAGCTGGATCTTCCCAAGCCCGATGACGATCAGCCCCTGCCCATCCATCCGGTGGTGGAACCGGCAGATCAAATTTACCGGGGCAAGGAGCCTGCCAGCGCCAATCAGAAAAATAACAATCATTCGCAGGGGAATAAATATCGCGATTATATCTTTGCCGTCGGTAACAAGGCTTGGGACCGGCGGGGTGAGATAGGTATCGGTATAGTGACAGGTGCTGCAGTAAAAATCACGTTTGCGACAGCGGCAACTGCTCTTACCCTTCCGGTTGCCCCGGTTCTGGCCGTTGGCGGTCTTGTGGCGGGCGCCGCAGCCAGCTATGCAAAAGCCCATTACGTTAGCCGCCGGAATGGCGTGAAACTGACAAGAAAAGAAATATTAATGTCGCTTTTCAAAGGCGCCGCCTACGCATTCGGGGGGGAGATCATCGGGTATGGCCTTACATCGTTGCTATCCGCCGATTTCATGAACCAGAATTTATTTTTGACTATGCGCAAGCCGCCGACGATAAACATTCCGAACAGTCTTTATCCAGCCAATCAATCTTTTGCGGCGCCCCCACCCGTCTTTGATCCCCCGACCGTGTTGTCCATTCCGACAGAACATTTGAATCCGGCTACGCCGCCCCTAACCACTGCCACAGGCGCGACTGTTGCACCAGCCTTTCCACCTGTCTATGCCGCTCCTCCCGCTGTTGTTTATCCGGCCCCCCTTGTCCTGCCGCCCCCGCCACCCGGAGCGATTTTTAGGGCTGAAATATTATCTCATCTCAAAGAAGGCGATTTTAATGGCTTTCCCATGAATTTAAAGGAACGGCTGGTCAATGCGCTCAGCATCCCGGGTCATGAAAACTGGCGGCTGGTCATGACACGATTGGGCGATGCCGGCTATTACGATTTCAACGGGCTGGGCGGTGCGCCAAATAATCTTTCGACGAAAAAACTTGGGGCGGAATTGTACGGAATTGCCGGGCGCATTGCCAGTACGTTCAACCTGCAGGATCCGATGGCCGACAGCATTCGTAAAAGTGTCCGGTATCTTTCTAAGCTACAGCCTTTTCGAAGCAAGCTTACGCCTTAAAGCGGTTGCTGCGGGCAAACCCATTCGGCGCGACGCGGCCCGCCTGGGCCCGCTCGCCGACCCAGTTGCGGATGTCGGTTTCGGTGCGTTCGCGGTCGCCGGATTGCCAGGTGAGGCCGTCCTTCAGCGTGAAAGCTTTCACATCCGATAATTCGCCGTCCTTGTATTTTTGCAGGATAACGCCACGCCCGCGGCCCATTTCCGGCAATTCGCCGATGGGGAAAATCAGAAGCTTGCGGTTGGTGCCGATAACGGCGATGTGATCGCCCGCGGCAAGGGCAAAGGCGGCCGCCTTTGCGTCTTCGCCGACATTCAAAACCTGCTTGCCGTTCTTTGTCTGAGCCAGAACGTCCTCGGCCTTGACGATAAAGCCGCGTCCGTCGCTGGAAGCCACGATATATTTTTCATCGGATTTGTATTTCACAAGGCCCAGAATCTCCGCCTCGTTCGGCAGATCGATCATAAGCCGCACCGGCTCGCCGAATCCACGTGCCCCCGGCAGCTTGTCGCCGCCCAGCGTATAGAAGCGGCCGTTGCCCGCAAAAATCAGTATTTTATCGGTTGTCTCGGCGTTCTGGGCAAATTGCTCCTCGTCGCCCTCCTTGTATTTCACGGCGGCGCGGGCAGTGGGATCATCAGCGATATGGCCGCGCATGGCACGGATCCAGCCCTTGGCGGAGCACAGCACCGTGATGTTTTCGCGTTCGATGAAGGACTCGACCGGGACATCCACAACCGCCGGCACATCGGCAATTTCCGTGCGGCGTTTGCCAAGATCGGTGTTCTTGCCGAAGGTTTTCTTGAGTTCGGCCAGCTCCCCGTCGATATGCGTCCAGCGCACGTCTTCGCTTTTCAGCAGCTTGCGCAATTCCGCTTCACGGCCCGACAATTCTTTCTGCTCGCTGCGGATTTCAAATTCTTCCAGCTTGCGCAGGCTGCGCAGCCGCATATTCAGAATGGCTTCGGCCTGCACATCCGTCAGCTTGAAGGTCTTCATCAGCACGGGCTTGGGCTCGTCTTCCGTGCGGATGATCTTGATGACCTTGTCGATATTGAGATAGGCGATCAGGTAACCCGCCAGAACTTCCAGCCGCGCCTCGATCTGCGCCAGCTGGTATTTCGACCGGCGGACCAGAACATCCTGCCGGTGGTCCAGATAGGCGCGCAGCACGGCGCGCAGGTCCATGACCTGCGGCACGCTGTCCTTGTCCAGCACGTTCATATTAAGCGGGATGCGGTTTTCGAGATCCGTCGCGCGGAACAGGGATTCCATCAGCACGGCGGGATCGACATTGCGGCTCTTGGGCGTAAGCACGAGGCGCACGTCCTCGGCGGACTCGTCGTGAATATCGTCCAGCAGCGGCAGCTTGCGCGCCGCGAGCAGTTCGGCGATTTTTTCGATCAGCCGTGATTTCTGCACCTGATACGGGATTTCCGTGACGACGATGCGCCAGGTGCCCTGCTTAAGATCTTCTTTCTCCCATTTCGCGCGGATGCGGAAGGAACCGCGGCCGGTTTTGTAGGCTTCCACCACCGTCTCGCGGGATTCCACAAGAATGCCGCCGGTCGGAAAATCCGGCCCGGGCATCAGGCTGACCAGCTTGTCGATATGCGAATTCGGGAACTTGATCAGGTGACGCAGCGCGTCGCAGACTTCGCTGACGTTATGCGGCGGGATCGAGGTCGCCATGCCGACGGCGATGCCGTTCGATCCGTTAGCCAGCAAATTCGGGAACGCGGCGGGCAGTACGACCGGCTCCGAACCGCTGCCGTCATAGGTGGGACGAAAATCAACCGCATCTTCGTCGATGCCTTCCAGAAGAAGCCGCGCAACCTCGGTCAGCCGCGCTTCGGTATAACGCATCGCGGCCGGATTATCGCCGTCGATATTGCCGAAATTCCCCTGCCCTTCGATCAGCGGATAACGCTGCGCGAAATCCTGCGCCAGGCGAACCAGCGCATCATAGACCGCCGTGTCGCCATGCGGGTGGAACTTGCCGATCACGTCGCCGACGACGCGCGCCGATTTTTTCGGCGGCTGGCCGGGCTCCAGCCGAAGTTCGCGCATCGCATACAGCAGACGGCGATGGACGGGCTTAAGCCCGTCGCGCACATCGGGCAGCGCACGGTCCATAATCGTGGACAGTGCATAGGCCAGATAGCGTTCCGACAGCGCTTCCGACAATTTCTTGTCGGCAATCGGCTTGGGCGGTTCGCCGGAAGATACAAGTTTCAGATTCGTGCGTGCCATGGGGATGAGTTAAAGATTTCACACTGGAATTTCAAGTCTTTATGCATGGGCCGACATTGCGCTAGGCCGCGGGCCGGCGCGTAATCTGCAAAAAAATATCTTCGAGATCGGTTTCTTCGGTGGAAAGGTCGACGATTGAAAATCCGGCCGCCTGCACCGCCGCCAGCAACGGACCGATACCCGACTGGCTCGGCTGATAATGCAACGTCAGATTGCGGGGCGGCGCAAGCTCCCAGCCTTGAAGCTTGAGGCCCGGCGGCACCTCGGCAATATCGCGGTCTAGGGTGATCGTGATGCGCTTGTTGTCGATATGGCTCAGCAGGTTGGCCGTCGTATCGTTTGCTACCAGCATGCCGTGATTGATAATGGCGATGCGGTCGCACAGCTCCTGCGCTTCCTCCAGATAATGGGTGGTAAGCAGCACCGTGGTGCCGGCCGCATTGAGCTTGCGCACATAGGCCCATAGAGAACGCCGCAACTCCACATCGACCCCGGCGGTCGGCTCGTCGAGCACCAGAACCGGCGGGTTGTGTACCATCGCCTTTGCCACCATCAGCCGCCGCCGCATGCCGCCCGACAGCGTGCGCGCATAGGCATTGGCCTTGTTCGTAAGATCGACGGCGGCAAGAAGCTCATCGGTCCGGCGCTCGCTTTTCGGCACGCCGTACAGCCCCGCCTGCACCTCCAGCAATTCGCGTGGCGTAAAGAAGGCGTCGAGATTAAGTTCCTGCGGCACCACGCCGATGGCCGCCCGGGCGGCGCGGGGCTGCTGCCTGACTTCATAGCCCCAGACACGCGCCTCGCCCGCGGTTTTGACCGTCAGGCCCGCCAGAATGTTAATAAGCGTCGATTTCCCGGCCCCGTTCGGCCCCAGCAGCCCGAAAATACTGCCGCGCGGAATATCAAGGTTAATGCCAAAAAGCGCCTGTTTCGGCGGGAAATGCTTCGACCCGCGATAGACCTTGGTAAGATCGCGGACGGAAACGGCGTAGATGGGAAGGGGTTGAGGATCAGGCATGAAAATAAAACAGGTTGGTGGAAGTTCGTTCCGTTTGTATAAAGGAAAAATATTCTTAGCAGATTATCAGGGTTATACAAAATGATGCACGGACACACAGAACATACAAAAAACGTCAAAGAAACTTGGGGCGGTTTGCGCACAAAAATACGCGACTTTCGGCGTGCTGCAATTGCTGCCGCGATTAACCATCGGCTGAAAAAAGCAAGACAATACCCGCATTATAAGCTTGAAGAACCGGTCTTAGTTAGATACAGCATGCTAACGCTCAGCCGGGTTTTTAAGGCCTATCTATTCACATGGCATCGCGGCATCAAATCCCCTGCACGAAAAGCTATGAAGCTATATCGTCACAGACGCGACAACCGTCTTTAACGGCACTGGACGCGAATACCGGACCGGCTAATATGCCTCCATCACAGTGAACGCGAGCCAATCGTCATGCCAATCCCTGCGCCACCCGAAACCATCACCATCGACACCCCGAAACTTTACTGCGACGGCGGTGCCGGTTCGCTCGGTCATCCACGGGTGTTTCTGGTAATGACAAGGGACGGCACCGTCGACTGCCCCTATTGCGGGCGGCATTTCGTGCTGGCCGCTGGCGCCAAGGCCGCGGCGCATTGATGGCGGGCTATCTGCCGAAAACCGTGATGATCACCGGGGCGACCGGGGGTTTCGGCATCGCCTTTGCCGAAAAATTTGCCGCCGCCGGATGCAGCCTTATTCTCACCAGCCGCAAGCCGGACAGGCTCGATGCGCTGGCCGCAAGATGCAAGGCGCCGGTTCATAAAATCATTCTCGATGTGCGCGACCGCAAGGCGATCGAACAGGCCTTTGCCGAATTGCCGCCGGAATTCCGCGATATCGATTGCCTGATCAACAATGCCGGCGGCGCCTTCGGGCAGGAACCCGCCTGGCAGGCCAACCTCGACGACTGGCAGAACATGATCGAAGCCAACAATCTCGGCCTCGTCGTCTGCACGCGCCTCGCCTTGCCGCGCATGGTGGAGCGCAAGCAGGGACATATCATCAATATCGGTTCGGTCGCCGGCAGCTATCCCTACCCCGCCGGCCATGTGTATTGCGCGGTCAAAGCCTTTATGAAGCAGTTCAGCCTCAGCCTCCGCGCCGATCTTATTGGCACCGGCGTGCGGGTGACGAATATAGAGCCGGGCATGGCCGAGACCGAATTTTCCCTGAACCGCTATCACGGCGACGCCGCGCGCGCCGCGAAGGTTTATGAAAACGCCCACCCCATGACCGCCGATGATGTCGCCGAAGCCGTGTACTGGGCCGCCACCCAGCCGCCGCATGTCAACATCAACCGCATCGAAATGATGCCCACCACGCAGGCTTCGGCAGGGCTGGCGGTGGCCCGCGGTTAGTTCCTGCCGCCGCCAGGAATGGCGAGCCGTCTGTTTGATATTTGCTTTTATTCCTATATCCTTCTGTCATGAACGCTACATCGCCCAATACGCTCTACCTCATCGACGGTTCCGGTTTTATCTTCCGCGCCTTTCACGCCCTGCCCGACATGACGCGGCCGGATGGCGTGCATGTGAACGCGGTTTACGGTTTTTGCAACATGCTGCAAAAACTTCTGACCGACATGAAGGCCGAGCATATCGCCGTCATTTTCGATGCCGGGCGCAAGACGTTCCGCAACGATATTTATCCCGATTACAAGGCGCACCGCCCGCCGCCGCCGCCGGAACTGGTGCCGCAATTCGCCTTGATCCGCGAGGCCACGCGGGCCTATGGCGTGCCGGCGGTGGAGGCGGCCAATTACGAAGCCGACGATCTGATCGCCGCCTACGCGCGCGCGGCGGCGGCACAGAAACTCAATGTGCGCATCGTCTCGTCCGACAAGGATTTGATGCAGTTGATCCGCCCGGGCGTCGAGATGTTCGACCCGATGAAAGCCGTTCCCATCGGCGCCGACGACGTGATGAAAAAATTCGGCGTGACGCCTGACAGGGTGATCGACGTGCAGGCCCTGGCGGGCGACAGCACCGATAATATTCCCGGCGTGCCCGGTATCGGCGTCAAGACGGCGGCGGAACTGATTAATCTCTATGGCGATCTGGAAACTCTTCTCAAACGCGCCGGCGAAATCAAGCAGCCGAAACGGCGCGAACTGTTATCGGAACATGCCGAAAAGGCGCGTATTTCGAAAAAGCTGGTGACGCTGCATGACGAAGTCCCCCTGCCGATGCCGCTCGATAAGCTCGTGCGGCAACCGGACCATAAGGCGGAGCTGGCGAAATTTTTGCAGGAACAGGGTTTCCGCTCGATCCTCGCGCGGCTGGATCTGAAGGGCGAGGTTCAGGCGCCGGCCACCACGCCGCTCGCGGCGCAGATGCTGCAGACGATCCCCGACACCGGCGACGTGCCGCATGGCGAACATCTGGCGCAGGCGAAACAGGACTACGAACTGATCCAGGACGAAAAGCGCCTGGCCTGGTGGGTGGCGGCAGCGCGCGAGAAAGGCGTAGTGGCGATCGACACGGAAACCAGCTCGCTTACCCCCTGCACCGCGACGCTGGTCGGCATTTCATTGGCCATTGCTCCTGGCAAGGCCTGTTACATTCCCTGCAATCATGTCGACCCGAAATCGGCGCCCGGCAGCGAGGGGGGATTTTCATTTGAATCCGCCGCCGCGCCGCCGCAAATTCCGGTTGATAAGACCGCCGCGGCGCTGCGCGATCTGTTCGCCGATCCTGCCGTTCTTAAAGTCGCGCATAACCTTAAATTCGATCTGCAAGTGTTTGAACAGCATGGGCTGAAGGTCGCGCCCTATGACGACACGATGCTGTTGTCTTTCGCGCTGGCTGCCGGGCTGCACGGCCACGGCATGGACGAGCTCGCGATGCTTCATTTCAAGCACAAGATGATTTCATTTGACGATGTCACCGGCACGGGCCGCAACAGAATTACCTTCGACCGCGTGCCGCTGGACAAGGCCTGCGATTATGCCGCCGAAGATGCCGATTATGCGCTGCGCCTCTGGATGCTTCTGAAACCGCAGATCGCCCAGCATCACGTCACGCGGCTTTACGAACGCATCGAACGTCCGCTTGTTCCCGTCATCGCGAAAATGGAATGCACCGGCGTCCGCATCGACCCCGATGTGCTGCGCGGCCAGAGCCAGGGCTTCGCCGTCCGCATGCAGAAGCTGGAAGAAGAAATTCACAGACTCGCCGGTCATCCCTTTAACGTCGGATCACCCAAGCAACTGGGCGAAGTTCTGTTCGGCGAGATGGGGTTGGAAGGCGGCGTGAAAGGAAAAACCGGCGCCTATTCGACCTCCTCCGACGTGCTGGAGCCGCTGGCGGAAAAAGGGCATGAAATCGCCGTCAAGGTGCTCGACTGGCGCGGCGTGGCGAAATTGAAATCGACCTACACCGACGCGCTGCCCGAACAGATCGACGCTAAGACGAACCGCGTTCACACGTCCTTTTCCATGGTGGGCGCGGCGACCGGGCGGCTGGCCTCGACCGATCCGAATTTACAAAACATTCCCATCCGCACCGAAGACGGCCGCGCCATCCGCCGCGCCTTTATCGCGGATGACGGCTATACGCTCATGTCCGTCGATTATTCGCAGATCGAATTGCGGCTCGCTGCGGAAGTCGCGAACATCAAGGCGCTCATTCAGGCCTTTCATGACGGCATCGACATTCATGCGCTCACCGCCAGCCAGGTGTTCGGCATTCCGATCGGCGAGCTTCCGCCCGAACGCCGCCGCGCGGCGAAGGCCATCAATTTCGGTATTATCTACGGCATCAGCGGTTTCGGACTCGCCCGGCAGATCGGCATCAGCCCCGGCGAGGCAAACGAATTCATCCGAAAATATCTCGACCGTTTTTACGAATTGC
>JBFWTA010000017.1:0-15535 GCA_050248075.1 Bdellovibrionales bacterium
TTTTTTTTCATGCGTTCTCCCCGAGCAGTTTATGCCTGTCGGCTGCCGTTACGAGCGTGGACACGGCTAATGCGACCCAGCCCGAGGCGTTGACGCCGGGAAGATTCAACATAAAACCGGCATCCCAGAGCAAATGACGAATGCCAGTACAGAAGTGATAAAAAAACGCCCAGCTCCAGCCAAACAGTAAAATCTGGCCCACAGGATGCTGGAATACACCGACAAAGGCATCGTACACCGACGGTCCTGCCGCCAGCGCCATAAGCCAGGCGACCATAACGGGCAGGCCAAGTGCGAGCCCCACGCCTGTGGCGCGGTGCAAAATGGACATGACGGAGGTCAATTGCGGCCGGTATATACCGAGATGCGGCGACAACGGGCGCGCGGGTTTCGTGGCGGGCATTGGGGCCTTCATGTTCTAGAATGTCCGGACGGCAGAATAGGCGGCTTGGACGGCGGGCGCAATGTCTTTGGTGGATGAAGGGGTTAGTAGCTGAATATCATAATTGTTTTTAAGCTTGAGTGTCGTAATAATAGCAATTTTTAAGTTATCGCATTAGTCAAAGGTTATTGTGAATGAGCAGTCTTATCTCCGCAAATGGCAACTGGCACATCGACAGAATTGACGATGCTTCGAACTACGAAATTATTTCGGCGCTGGTGCATAAGGTTCTGCATCACACAATCGGGGACCATAATATCACAATTCCTACTTATGAAATTAATTTGCGGAGACCCAACATTGATAAACTATTTCAAGACTACGCAAAAAAAATTCTTGGCGTCTTTGAATTAGATTTTAAGCAAGTCAATAACCTTAATTGTAAATTGTCGCTTCGTCTACATCCTGCCTCTCGGCGTGCTATGTATTTGCCCGGACACGACAAGCCGTCGATAATATTGCCTGCAAGCATAAAGCAATCAGCAATCTCCCCTTCGCCCAGTCATCATGTTTATCAGCAGGCTATTATTGGTCCAGCGGAAAGCAGTCTCTACAATCCATATATGTGCGAAAAAATTCAGAATATAAAAACTTTAATCAATAGCTACCGGCGGTGGCAGGATGATGTGGCAACTGCAAAGAAAATCGGTGTAATTGCTTCCTTTTTTATAAGCCCGACAACAGCGCTGGTCGGAATAGCGGGCTTGTCGGCTATTGCCGCCATTCCATTTGAAAAACAATGGAGTAACAATCGTATACGCACCGCGCTTGTTTTGAACGAGCGCGAAATTTTTCAGGCTGTCGCAAAACAATGGGGAATAACTGCCTTAAAAAGCCCATTAGGAGATGTTGTGTTTATGCCCATGTCCAATCAAGGCATCGCTGTAACATTCGACTACGTAAATGAAAAAAAGCTGCCGCAGATCTTGCCCTTAATGGACGCGTCGATGAGCGTAGCTGGAAATGAGCGAACAGGAGAAAATAATAGAGGTGTGGGTAAAGGCTTTATGGCGGCTGTGTTTCCCGATGAGAAATTTGGCGGTACATTCGCGGTTCTGAAGGTTGTGCCGAGAAATTGGAGCACCCCGGTCATTACACCGCATATTCCTCCGAGAATTACTGCCAATTTTCATGCGGGCAAGTCGGCGTTTACGCTTCGCTGATCCGTCAATCCGATAATTTCTCCATATTCTAGTCTCTTGCGGAGGCGTGCGACATATCGGATGCTGCATTTTCCAGTTGGATTCTTCCGGAGCTCTCATACATCATGAATCTTTCAAACGTCCTTACCCCCGATGCTTTGGCCAATTACTGGAACGGGCCGATGGTCGGGGCCAATCTAGTGGTGTTCCTGAACCTGCTGGGCGCGTTCGCGCTGGGGTTGTTTGTGGGATACGAACGGTCGTATCGCGGCCGCGCGGCGGGTATGCGGACTTATGGGCTGGTCTGCATGGCGTCCTGCGCGCTGACGGTGATTTCGGGCTATCCGGAATTCTGGTTTGGCGGCGCGCATCCCTCGCTGAGCAGCGTGGACCCGGGCCGCATCATTCAGGGCGTGGTGACGGGCATCGGTTTTCTCGGCGCCGGCGTCATCATGCGCGAGGGCGGGAATATCAGCGGCCTCAATACCGCGGCCTCGATCTGGACCGTGTCGGCGATTGGCGTTCTGGTGGGCGTCGGATTTTATGCGGCGGCGATTTTGCTGTCGTTGCTGTCGACCGTGTTCATGTGGTGGGGGCTTAAGATCGAAGATTTGCTGCCGGGGCGCCAGGCGATTTCGGTGACGCTGCATTTTCGCAAGGACATGATGCCATCGCAGGAATATCTGCAACAGACCATTCTGGCACATGGTTTTATCATCGCGACGGGATCCTTCGTCGTGGCGCGGCATGCGGACAAGTCGGAATGGCGCTTTCTTATTATCTCGCTCGGCAAGGGGAAGGGGGCGTCACTTGTTAACTTGAGCCGTGTGCTTTCGGCGGCAGAGGGTATCGAGAGCTTTCACCTGTCGCATGCAAGGAATTAAAGCTTTTTAACCTGTGGCCTCCGCCTGTCTTGCGCTTTCGCGTCGATGCCGTTATTGGCTTCGGATAACCGGAGAGCGCCATGAGCACAGAACTTGCAGCCGTCATTAATCAAGCGTGGGACAATATCGGCGAGATTTCGTCCGCCGCCAGGGGGCCTGTGCGCGAGGCCGTGAACGAGGCTTTGGCGGGGCTCGATAGCGGGGAGCTGCGCGTTGCGGAGAAGATCGAGGGCAAATGGGTTGTGAACCAGTGGCTGAAGAAAGCCGCTTTGCTTTCTTTCCGCCTCAACGATATGGCGCTGATCGGCGGCGGGCCGGATAAGGCCGTCTGGTATGATAAGGTGCCGAGCAAATTCGACGGCTGGACCAAGGCGCGTTTCGACAGCGCCGGTTTCCGCGCCGTACCAAATTGCGTGGTGCGCTATTCGGCCTATATCGCGCCCAAGGCGGTGTTGATGCCGTGCTTCGTGAATATCGGCGCCTATGTGGGCGGGGGCACGATGATCGACACCTGGGCCACGGTCGGTTCCTGCGCGCAGGTCGGCGAGAATTGCCATATCTCGGGCGGCGCAGGACTGGGCGGCGTGCTGGAACCGCTGCAGGCCAACCCGACGATCATCGAGGATAACTGTTTCGTCGGCGCGCGATCGGAAGTGGCCGAAGGCGTGATCGTGGAAACCGGCAGCGTGCTGTCGATGGGCGTGTACCTCGGCGCCTCGACCAAAATCATCGACCGCGCGACCGGCGAGGTTTTCCAGGGCCGCGTACCCGCCTATTCGGTGGTGGTGCCGGGGTCGTTGCCGGGCAAGTCCCTGCCGAACGGGCAGCCGGGGCCGTCGCTCTATTGCGCCGTTATCGTAAAGCGGGTCGATGCGCAGACACGGGCGAAGACGTCGGTGAATGAGTTGTTGAGGGATTAAAAGGGGCATCCGGCATTCGGGATTCAGCATTCGGGGAGTAGGCATTTCTCGCTTTTTATGCTAATGTTCGGCCGGTAGAAACCCTTGCCCCCGAATGCCGAATGCCGAATGCCGCTTCCCAATTTCACGGTTCCATCACCGCCCTCATAACGCCATTTGCCGATGGCAAGGTGGATGAGAAAAAATTTCAGGATTTTGTCGCCTGGCAGATCGCGCAGGGCACCAACGGGCTGGTGCCGTGCGGCACGACGGGGGAGTCGCCGACGCTTTCCGACGATGAAATGGGGTTGGTGACGCGGCTGTGTCTCGAGGTTGCGAAAGGCAAGCTTCCGGTAATGGCGGGATGCGGATCGAACAGCACGGCGCATGCGGTTCACCTGACAAAGCAGGCGGAAAAACTCGGCGCCGACGCGGCGCTGCATGTCACGCCGTATTACAACAAGCCGACGCAGGAAGGGCTGTATCAGCATTTCAAGGCGATCCACGATGCCTCCGGCCTGCCGATCTATATTTATAATATTCCGGGCCGGTGCGTCATCAACATGACCATGGAAACCATGGCACGCCTCGCGCAGTTGCCGCGCATCGCGGGCGTAAAAGATGCCACGGGCGATCTCACCCGGCCGGTGAAGACCAGGGAAGCCTGCGGCACGGATTTTACGCAGCTGTCGGGCGAAGACGCGCTCGCGCTGGCGTTCAATATCGAAGGCGGGCATGGATGCATTTCCGTGACCTCGAATGTCGCCCCCGCCCTGTGCGCCCGGATGCATGCGGCCTGGAGCAAGGGTGACATAGCCGCGGCGCAGAAAATCAACGAGCAGCTTATGCCGCTGCACGACGCGTTATTCGCGGAAACCTCGCCGGGCCCGGTGAAATATGCGGCTTCACTGTTGGGGCTGTGCCGCTATGAACTCCGTTTGCCGATGGTTCCGGTGAGCAAGGCGACGGAGAAGGCGGTGGAAGGTGCAATGCGCAAACTTGGTCTGATTGACGCCGCAGTGGTTGTCGTAAGGCGCGGCTAAGTGTTTTTATTGCATACTTAAGATTTGCGCAGGCGCAGAATTTCGTGAGTTTGAGGCTGGGTTAACCAGCTTAGCCCTTATTTTATAATCCAATCACATCTCCCATCCCGTAGAATCCCGGCGGTTTGCCGTGCAGCCAGAGGGCGGCTTTGACGGCGCCGCGGGCGAAGATGGCGCGGTCGGTTACGCTGTGGCGGAGGCGGATGATTTCGCCCTGGCCGACGAAGGCGACTTCGTGTTCGCCGACAATGGCGCCGGCGCGCACGGCGGCGTAAGCAGGCTGTTTCGTGCCGCCATTGCCGCTCAGGATGGCTTCGCCGAGAGCCTTGGCCGTGCCGGAAGGGGAGTCCTGCTTCATGCGGTGATGCTCGTCGAGAATGGAAATATCGTAATCGAAGCCGCGCAGCAATTTTGCGGCGAGCGCCGTGACCGGCTTCATTACCGCTAGCGAGACGCTGGTGTTCGGCGCGTACAATATCGGGATGTCTTGTGAGAGTTTTTTGAGCGCGGCGACGGCGTTGTCGCTCAGGCCCGTGACGCCGGTCATGAAGGGCTTCTTATGCTTTGCTGTCAGCTCGGCGAGGGCAAGCGTGGCGTCGGCAAGCGTAAAGTTGATCAGCACTTCGGCGGCGGCAATGACTTCATCCGGTTTTGTGGAAACAAGGATACCTTTGCGTTCGGGCGGCAGCGGCTGCCCCTCGACAACCAGTCCCGCGGCCAGCGTGGCCTGTGCGCCGTTTTCGATTTCCTGCGCGATCGCCTGGCCCATGCGGCCGGCGTAACCGAGAATTGCGAGTTTGGTCATTTTTATTCTCCTGCCGCAATTAGCGGAGATAATCCCTCGCCAGCAGTTCCGCGATCTGGACGGCATTCAGGGCGGCGCCTTTGCGGAGGTTGTCGGAGACGATCCACATATTGAGGCCGTTGTCGACGGTGGAATCCTCGCGGATGCGGCTGACATAGACGGCGTCTTCGCCGGCGCATTCGACGGGGGTGACAAACCCGTCTTCATGCTGGTGGTCGATGACCGTGACGCCGGGGGCTTTTTTAAGGGCGGCGCGGGCTTCGGCGGCAGTTATGGGTTTCTCGAATTCGACATTGACCGCCTCGGCATGGCCGATGAAAACCGGCACGCGCACGCAGGTGGCCGTGACCTTGATTTTCGGATCGAGGATTTTTTTTGTCTCGGCGGCCATTTTCCATTCTTCCTTGGTGGCGCCGTCTTCCATGAAAACGTCGATGTGCGGGATAACGTTAAAGGCGATCTGCTTTTTAAAAACTTCCTTGGTGAGCTGATCGTTGACGAACACGGCGCGGGTCTGGCTGAACAGTTCGTCCATCGCTTCCTTGCCGGCGCCGGAAACGGACTGGTAAGTGGACACTACAATGCGTTTGATTTTTGCCATGTCATGCAATGGTTTGAGCGCCACCAGCATCTGCATCGTGGAGCAGTTAGGGTTAGCGATAATATGTCGCCGGGTATAATCGCCGATAGCCTTTGGATTCACCTCCGTAACGACCAGAGGCACATCGGGATCCATGCGGAAATGGGAGGTGTTATCGATTACAACACAGCCTGCCTTGCCCGCGCGGGGCGCAAAATCGGCAGAAATTTTGGCTCCGGCCGAGGACAGGCAGATATCGACGCCCCTGAAATCGAAATTGGCAAGGTCTTGAACCGTCAAGACTTCGTCTTCGCCGAAACTGACCTCGCCGCCGGCTGATTTGGCGGAAGCGAGCGCATAGACGTCGGCGACCGGAAATTCGCGTTCGGAAAGGGTTTTGAGCATTTCCTTGCCCACCGCGCCCGTGGCGCCGACAACGGCAACCTTATAATTTTTCATGGGCTTATCTTTCTATGTTTAAGCGTTGTTAATAAATAGCATCCTAGAGTAAATTCAAGTCAAGCCGCAACCGCCATTTCCCTATGATTTTCCGCAAGGAGACCCGCGTCATGAGCGAGGATCAAACCTATAAGACTTTCGAGGAGTTCTGGCCGCATTATCTTAACCAGCATAGCAAGCGCCAGA
Organism: Bdellovibrionales bacterium; assembly: GCA_050248075.1. GTDB lineage: Bacteria > Pseudomonadota > Alphaproteobacteria > UBA9219 > UBA9219 > JBFWTA01. Next base: position 6,441 of record JBFWTA010000017.1, read on the forward strand.
CGCGGCTTTTGCATGTCTGCGGCACCGTCCTGGCGGCGTTGTGTCTGTTCAAATTCGTCATAAGTTTCAAGATCGGCTGGCTGCTGATGGCGCCGGTGGTCGGCTATGGCTTTGCCTGGGCGGCGCATGCTTTTATCGAAGAAAATCAGCCTGCCACCTTTGAACATCCTTTATGGTCACTACGCGCCGATCTCGAAATGACTAAGCTGTGGGCCATGGGAAAGCTTGAAGCCGAGCTTGCCAAACACCAGATAACATCCTAGCGGCGCAGTCAATCAGGCCTCTTTATTCGCGTCTTTCGGAGCCGTTCATGAAGTCAGTCGTCATTGCCGGTTATGCGCGCTCTCCCTTTACCTTTGCCGGAAAAGGAGAACTGGTAAAAGTGCGCCCGGATGACATGGCTGCGGCCGTGGTTAAGGCGCTTGCCGACCGTACAAAAATCAATGTCGACGATCTGGAGGATTTAATCCTCGGTTGCGCTTTTCCGGAAGGCGAGCAGGGATTTAATGTCGCGCGGCTAGTCGGCTTTCTGGCCCGGCTGCCCCAGTCGACTGCGGGGACCACGGTGAACCGCTTCTGCGGGTCGTCGATGCAGGCCATTCACATGGCGGCGGGGGCGATCCAGCTGAATGCGGGCGATGCGTTTATCTGCGCCGGTGTCGAGAGCATGACGCGTGTGCCCATGATGGGGTTCAACCCGATGCCGAATCCGGCCCTGACCCAGGATTATCCGCAGGCCTATATGAGCATGGGCATTACCGCCGAGAATGTGGCTCGTAAATACAACATCACGCGGCGCGAGCAGGACCAGTTCGCCGTGCAGTCCCAGACCAAGGCGGTCGCGGCGCAGAATAGCGGCAGGCTGAAAGACGAAATCGTTCCCATCGTTTCGCCGGACGGTGTGGTGGATAAGGATGGATGCCTGCGTCCCGGCAGCACGGTCGAAAAGCTCGGCGAATTGAAGCCGGCCTTCGATGAGAAGGGAACGGTGACGGCGGCATCGTCCTCGCCGCTTACGGATGGCGCTGCGGCAACCCTGGTTGCCGGCGAGGACTACGCGAAAGCCAAGGGGCTTCCCATTCTGGCGCGCATCAAATCCATAGCGGTAGCGGGCTGCGCGCCGGAGATCATGGGCATCGGTCCGGTCGCGGCGACAAAAAAGGCGCTGGCGCGCGCGGGACTCACGATCAACGATATCGATATCATAGAATTGAACGAGGCCTTCGCAAGCCAGTCGATTGCCTGTATTCGCGATCTTGGTATCGACGTCAGCAAGGTCAATCTGGATGGCGGCGCGATAGCCCTGGGCCATCCGCTGGGCGCCACAGGTGCGCGCATTACGGGCAAGGCGGCACAGTTGCTAAAGCGTGAAGGCAAGAAGTATGCGCTTGCCACGCAATGCATCGGCGGCGGGCAAGGAATTGCGACGATTTTGGAGGCGGTGAATTAATGTCGATGATCCAGAAAGTCGCCGTCATCGGTTCGGGCGTAATGGGCAGCCAGATCGCCGCGCACATCACCAACGCGGGCGTGCCCGTATTGCTGCTGGATATCGTGCCGAAGGACAATCCGGACCGCAACGCCATTGCAAAAGCGGCGCTGGAAAAATTGCAAAAAGCCGATCCCGCGCCATTCATGCACCCGAAGAACGCGCGGCTGATTACGCCGGGTAATCTGGAAGACGATCTCGGCAAGCTGAAGGATGTCGACTGGATTATCGAAGCCGTCCTGGAAAACCCGCAGATCAAGAGCGACCTTTATAAAAAAGTCGATGCGGCGCGCAAGCCGGGCTCCATCGTTTCGTCGAATACATCGACCATCCCGCTGGCGGTCCTGACGGGCGGGCAGTCGGAAGCCTTTGCGCGCGATTTTCTGATTACCCACTTTTTCAATCCGCCGCGCTACATGCGTCTTCTGGAGCTCGTCACGGGACCGCAGACGCGAGGCGATGCCATCGAGATCATTCGCGATTTCTGTGACAAAAATCTGGGAAAGGGCGTGGTGCCGTGCAAGGACACGCCGGGCTTTATTGCAAACCGCCTCGGCACGTTTTTCATTCAGGTGGCCATCAACGCGACGCTCGATCTCGGCCTGACGGTCGAGGAAGCCGATGCGGTGGCAAGCAAGCCGATGGGCATGCCGAAGACAGGCGTGTTCGGGCTTCTGGATCTCATCGGTCTCGATCTTATGCCGCTGATTTCGAAAAGCTTCATGGGAACTCTGCCGCCGACCGATCAGTACCGCGCGATTTACCGGGACCCGCCGCTGTTCCAGCGCATGATTGCCGACGGCTATACTGGCCGCAAGGGCAAGGGCGGTTTTTACCGGCTGAACAAGGATGCGGGCGGCAAGACGAAGGAATCCATTAATCTCGTTACCGGCCAATACGCGAAATCGGAAAAGGTAAGACTTTCCGCGGTCGAGGCAGCCGGAAAAAATTTACGCGCCTTATGCGAGGCGCCGGATAAGATCGGGCAGTTCGCATGGCGGATTTTATCGCAAACGCTGCATTATGCGGCCTCTCTGGTGCCGGAGATCGCCGACGATATCGTCGCGGTCGATACGGCTATGCGGCTCGGCTATAACTGGAAATTCGGGCCATTCGAGCTGATCGACCAATTGGGGGCCGGATGGTTTGCCGAACGGCTGAAAACCGAAAAGAAACTGGTGCCGGAGCTGTTGCAAAAAGCGGCGGATAAATCTTTCTACCGTGTCGATGGCGGCAAGCTGCAATATCTGGCTGTCGATGGCGAATATCGCGATATCGTGCGGCCGGCGGGTGTCTTGCTGCTCGCCGACATCAAGCGCGCGGGCAAGCCGGTGACGAAGAACGGCTCGGCGAGTCTGTGGGATGTGGGCGACGCTGTGCTGTGCCTCGAGTTCCATACCAAAATGAACGCGCTTGATCCGGACAGTCTCGGCATGGTCAAGAAAGCGGTCGAGATTATCGGCGACGGTAAAGGCAAATGGAAAGGCCTCGTTGTCTATAACGAAGCGGAGCATTTTTCGGCAGGCGCAAATTTAGGGCTGGCGCTGTTCGGCATCAATATAGCCATGTGGCCCGCTATCGAAAATCTGGTGGATACGGGGCAGCAGGCCTATCACGCGCTCCGTTTTGCGCCGTTCCCGTCGGTCGCCGCGCCCGCGGGCATGGCCCTCGGCGGCGGATGCGAGATTACCCTGCATTGTTCGGCGGCGCAGGCGCATGCGGAAACCTATATCGGTCTGGTCGAGGTCGGAGTCGGCCTTATTCCCGGTTGGGGTGGCTGTGCACAGATGCTGGGCCGTGCCTTTACGGCGAAGAAGCGCTTCGGTGGCCCTATTCCGCCAATCAGTCAGGTATTTGAGACGGTAAGTATGGCGAAAGTTGCCAAATCGGCGGCTGAGGCGCGCGACATGCTTTATCTGCGCCCGACCGACGGCATCACGATGAACCGCGACCGGTTGTTGTTTGATGCAAAACAGCGCGTGCTGGAGCTTGCCAGGGACTACCGTCCTCCGGAACCGTGGAATTTAAATTTGCCCGGCCCCACCGGCCGTGCGGCTCTCAATCTTGCGGTCGAAGGATTTCGGGTAATGGGCAAGGCCTTGCCGCACGACGTGACGGTGTCAAAGGCGCTGGCGGCCGTGTTATGCGGCGGAGAAAAGGATTTCACCGCGGCGACATCGGAGGAACAAATTCTGGCCCTCGAAAAACGCGAATTCATGAAGCTGGTGCACACGCCCGAAACCATCGCGCGCATTGCGCATATGCTGGGGACAGGCAAGCCGTTAAGGAACTGATGCTTCGGCACATTGTTCTTATGACCTTTCAGAACGAACTCGGCGAGGAGGAGATTGCCGAGGCCGTGGAGCGTTTTTTCGATTTGCGCGAGACGATCGAGGAAGTAAAGGCGATGGAACACGGCATGAATATCAGCGTCGAAGGACTGGATCAGGGCTTTACGCATTGCTTTCTGCTCGATTTCGACGACGAGGCCGCGCGCGACCGCTATCTCGCCCATCCTGCGCATCAGGATTTTGTCGGTTACGTTATGCCGTTGCTGGCTAACGGGCTGGTGGTGGATTTTATGCCGAAATCGTCGGCGGCTTGAGGAGAAATAGCATGCCTGTCTATAAAGCACCGCTTGAAGATATCCGATTTCTTCTTAACGAGATCGTCGGCGCAGCCGATCTTGCGAAGCTGCCGGGCTACGCAGAGGCAACGCCCGAAATGTTTGATAGCATTCTCGAAGAAGCGGCGAAAATTTGCGAAGAGGTTCTGCTGCCGCTCAACCAGCCCGGCGATCAGGAAGGCTGTCACTTTGACAGCGGCAATGTGACGACGCCGAAAGGTTTCAAGGAAGCCTACACGACTTTCCGCGAGGCAGGGTGGACGGGGCTTTCCTGTAAAACGGAATATGGCGGGCAGGGGTTGCCGCTGCTGCTCAATTTTGTGATTGATGAAATGGTGTGTTCCGCCAATTTGTCGTTCGGCATGTATCCGGGGTTGTCGCATGGCGCGTATAACGCGCTCGACAAGCACGGCAGCGACGAACTCAGGAAAAAATTCCTGCCAAAGCTGACGGACGGTTCGTGGACCGGCACGATGTGCCTTACGGAACCGCAATGCGGCACCGATCTTGGCCTTATACGCACCAAGGCCGATCCGCAACCGGATGGCAGTTTTAAGCTTACCGGCACGAAAATTTTTATTTCGGCGGGCGAGCATGATCTCGCGGAAAATATCATTCACCTGGTTCTCGCGCGCACGCCGGATGCGCCCGCAGGCATCCGCGGCATAAGCCTGTTTCTGGTGCCGAAATTTATGGCCAACGCGGAGGGGAGCCCCGGCGAGCGTAATAAAGTCGCTTGCGGCAGCATTGAACACAAGATGGGCATCAAGGCCTCGGCTACCTGCGTGATGAATTTCGACGGCGCCACCGGCTGGCTGGTCGGCAAGCCCAACAAAGGCATGAGCGCCATGTTTACCATGATGAATGAAGCGCGCCTTGCGGTCGGACTGCAGGGCCTGGGTATCGCCGAAATAGCCTATCAAAACGCTGTTAATTACGCGCGAGAGCGGCTGCAGGGCCGGGCGCTGACGGGCGCCAAATTTCCGGAAAAGCCGGCCGATCCGATCGTCGTACATCCCGATGTGCGCCGCAATCTGTTGATCATGCGGTCGATGACGGAAGGCTGCCGCGCACTGGCTTTCTGGATCGGGCGCGAGCTGGATGTCGAAGCAAAGCATCCAGATGAAAAAGTACGGGCCGAGACGGGCGATCTGGTGGCGCTCATGATCCCGATCATTAAGTCCATGTTGACCGATACGGGCTTCGATGTGGCCAATCTGGCCATGCAGGTTTATGGCGGCCATGGTTATATCCGCGAGCATGGCATGGAGCAATTCGTGCGCGATGCGCGCATCACGCAGATTTACGAAGGCACCAATGGCATTCAGGCGTTGGACTTGGTGGGCCGTAAGATGGCGGAGGATTACGGGCGGCTGATGCGACGGTTCTTTCACCCCGTTGCCGATTTTATCGCCGCGGAAAAGGATAACGCGACGCTGGCGGAAATGCTGCCCTATTTCATGAGCGCCTTTGGCAAGCTGCAGGTGTCGACACTGACCGTCGCCACCCGCGGTTTCGGCAATCCGGATGAAGCCGGCGCGGCAGCCAGCGATTATCTCAGGTTGTTCGGGCTGGTTGCCATCGGCTTCATGTGGTTAAAAATGGCGAAGGCCGCTTCGTTAAAACTCACCGGCGCGCCGGAGCGGGACGGATTTTACGACGCCAAGCTTAAAACCGCGCGATTTTACATAACCAAGATATTGCCGCAGGTAAATTCACTCAACCTCGCCATCATGGCCGGAGCCAGGCCGGTGATGGATTTCCCGGCCGAGGCGTTTTGAGTATATCTCTTCAGATAAGCTCAGGCTCGGACGTGGTCTATGACGGCTACGACATTTTTGCCATCGCATATTAGCAAGTATCGTTTGAGATGGGGGCGGTCGCGCCGTCGTCAAAGGGGAATTACGGCAACCGTGTCGCGCAGCTGATTAAGCGTATTGGAAGTCAGGATTAGGTGTGGCTGCATGAATGTGGCATAAATCCTTAATGACTCTCAGACCAGCTTTAAAAACCTATCTTAAAGAAGCCATGGACCTGCACCAGCAAGGGGCCATCGATCAGGCGATGCAGATGTACCGCGATGTGCTGGCGCAGGACCCGAAGCAGGCCGATGCGTTGCATCTTCTGGGCGGTGCCGAGCTGCAAAAGGGCAATCTGGACGAAGCGGAAAAACTTATGCGCAAGGCGATTGCGATCTGGGATCGCAGCGCGGGCTATTATTGTGATCTCGGCGGTGTCCTGATGGCTAAAGGCTCCTTGGCCGAGGCTATCAGGAATTACAAGGCCGCGTTGAAGATCAAGCCTGATATGCAGACCGCGCAGGAAGGTCTGGCAAAGGCCTATGCCCGCCATGGCTTCGAACTGGCCAGGGAATTCCGTTGGGAAGAGTCGGAAGACTCTTACCGCAGGCTTCTGGAGTTAAGGCCCGGCGAAGCCGCCGCCTACAATAATCTCGGCGAGATTTATCAGCATGCAGGGAAGCGTGACGAGGCGCTGGCGTTTTATAATAAGGCGCTGGAACTGAAGCCGGGCTTTGAAATCGCACATTACAACCGTGCCATCTGTTACCTGAATATGGAACGCTTGCCGGAAGGTTGGGCCGATATGGCGGCAAGTACGGCCTGCTGGCTCCGGCTGATCGACAAGCGGGAAGATCTTGTCTGGCTTCGACTGCCGTTATGGGACGGTAGCGACCTTGCCGGGAAAAAAATTCTGATATGGGGCGACCAGGGGATCGGGGACGAGATACTGTTTGCCGGTATGGTGCCCGAGCTTGTCGCACGCGGCGCCCAGGTTACGATCGAATGCATGGACAGGCTGATCCGATTTTCCGCCGCTCGTTTCCCCGGGCGGAAATCATTGAGCGTGTGCCGAAGCCTGCGCCGCGGCATTTCGATTTTCACGTTCCTGGATTGTGGATGGGGCGCTGGCTCCGTCCGGGTTTCGAAAGTTTTTCGAAGCATGGCGGTTATCTTAAAGCCGATCCGGAAAAGACACGGGCCTTGCGCGCGCGTTATGAAGCATTCGGCAAGAAAAGCATAACAGGCATTGCTTGGCATAGCCGTAGCGGCGGACGCGCCGTGGACCGCAGCATGCAACTGCTGGAGCTGGCCCAGGCTTTACCGCATGACGATACGGTTTATATCGATCTGCAATATGGAGATCGTGAAAAAGAAATCACCGAGGTAAAAAACAATTTCCATATTTTCTGTTTTTTCATGATCCGGAAATCGATCAGCTGCGCGATATGGACGGCTTCGCGTCACAATTGGCGGCATGCGACCGGGTGATAACGATCGGCAATACGACGGCGCATCTGGCCGGCGCGCTCGGGATTCCTGGCGATGTATTTCTGCCGGTGGGCGGGCTTACCTGGTACTGGTTTGCCTGGAAAACGGATTCACCCTGGTATCCATCCTTAAAACTGTATCGCAAGGCAAAGGTAGGGGATTGGAGCAAACCGCTCGCTGAAATTTCAGGCGGATAATCCCATGGCGGCGAGCGCATAAGAAATTCAGATGTAAAGAATTTTACGATGTGCCTGCCGACAGCGCATCACGGCCGCCAATCGTGTCGAAGCCGCGACAAAAAGAATCATCCACAGATATTTTCTGCACAAGCAAATTTTTTTAATCAAAAACTTGAAGTTCGGTGAGTCCTGTGGTCATTTGGTACGGAAGTACCCCATCTGATTCGAAACAAGAGATCATCGTGAACGAGAAATTTGCCGATCTGGGCGCCCCGCGCCGCATCTGGGTCATTGCTGCCGTTCATGGCGATATCGACCGTCTCTCGACCCTTCACGATTATCTGGCTACGCGTTTTTCCATCCGCGACCGCGTTGTTTATCTCGGCAATTACCTTGGCACGGAATCCGTCAATAACGCGGAGGTGTTTGACGAGCTTCTTGCGTTTCGCGCCGCGCTGCTGGCCAAACCCGGTGTCGAGCCGACCGATATCGTTCATTTGCGTGGTCCGTCCGAAGAAGCGTGGCTGCGTCTGCTGCGTCTGCAATTTGCGCCCGTCGCCATCCATGCCTTGGAAAAATTACTGGCATCGGGTGTCGAGGCCTATTTGCGCGTCTATGGTGTGAGCCTTAACGACACAAAATCCATGGCGCGTGCCGGCAGCATGGCGATCACGCGCTGGACGAACCAGCTGCGCGTGCTTCAGCGTCATATACCCGGCCATGAAAATATGTTTTGCAGCATGCGCCGCGCAGCCTTTGCGCAGGAATCTGGCAATTTGCGCAAGCTGTTGCTCGTTCCGGCCGGTTTCGATTCAACGCGCTCGCTGGAAGACCAGGGTGATGCGCTCTGGTGGTCGGCGACGCCGTTCCTTATGTCGGGGCGGGCCCAGACGGTTTATTCGCGTATCGTGCGCGGTTTCGATTCCGTGAATAACGGCATAAGCTTGGAAGATGCGGCCATCACGCTTGATGGTGGTTGCGGCCGCGGCGGGCCTCTGGCCTGCGGCTGCTTTGCTCCCGATGGCCGTTTGATCGAAATGGTCACCGTTGGCGGCCCGGGTATTTTTGAAACGACACCGTTCAATGAAGTTCTTACGGCCGATGAAAAATTTATGCATATCGGCAAAGCGCCGCTCGCCATGCCCGCGCCCTGGCAAATCGCCGGCGCGGCTTAGAGAAGAAATCTTATCCCCCACCTTCGGGGTTTGTCGGGTTCACCGGATTATAAAGGTTTTTATCGGGATCGGCCGAACGAGCGCCGTTTGTATTTGAATTCTTTTTACCTGCATTTTTTTTCTTAGAGTTTTGATCGATATTGTTGCCGGATCGATTGCCTTGCAGAGTTACAGGCTGCATATCTTCCGCACCTGCGGGCTGCAATTTACAGCCGATAATCGAAGCAAGCTGAAATTTGCCAAGTTGGCGGGGTGCAAGCGGGTCCGAAGTGGCGGCGATGGGGACGGATTCGAACCGCCCTTGTCCGGTAATGTCAGCAAAGCGATGTTGCGCAC
>JBFWTA010000018.1:0-15380 GCA_050248075.1 Bdellovibrionales bacterium
TTTTATCGGCGATCTCGTGCGGCTTCTGGGGCGCGTCATCGCACACCGTGCCATCGGCAGCATCAATGCTGTGACCGGCCAGACGCACTCATTTCACGTGTTGGCCGAGCTGTGCGTGCGAATTGCCCAATCCGTATCGTCCATTCGCTATTTACCGCGCGGCGGGCCCATGCCGCATAACGGGTTCCGGGCCTTCGACAACGGCGCCGTGACGGCCGCATTCCCGGATTTCCGTTTTACGTCAATCGAGGATAGTTTGCGGCAGATTCAGCAGAATTCTGATGACGGGCTGAAGGAGAGCGCCGCGTGAGAGAAGTTAATTTGCTATCCTCTCTTCCGAAGCCAAAACGCAATATCCAAAAGCGGATGGAGGCCAAGGATCCGGAAGTCATCGCCATAGCCCGGCAATTCGGCGAAATGTATTGGGACGGTCCGCGCGAATATGGGTATGGCGGATATAAATACGACGGCCGGTGGAAAGCCGTTGCGCGCGACATTATCGATTATTTTCACCTGCCCGACCAGGCTCGCATACTGGATATAGGCTGCGGCAAAGGCTTTCTGCTCAACGATCTGGTAGATGAAGGCGCGGCGCTCGGCAAGGAATTCGAGGTTCGCGGCATCGATGTTTCGCACTATGCGCTGCAACATGGGCTGCCGCAGGTTAAGGATAAATTACAGATCGCCTCGGCGGAAACGCTGCCATTTGCCGATAAGTCTTTCGATCTCGTGCTTTCGATCAACACGCTTCATAACCTGCCGCGCGACAGGCTCGCCCGGGCATTGCGGGAAATCGAGCGTGTGTCGCGGGGCAAAAGCTATATTGTCGTTGACAGCTATCATACGCCTGAACAAAAGGAGATTTTCGAAAGCTGGGTGCTTACGGCGCAGTTTTACGGATATCCGGACGAATGGCGCGCGCTGTTCGAGGAAGCCGGATATAGCGGACATTACAGCTGGACCGTCATAGAATAATTCGGGCTTGCAAAAACCGTCGGATTCGCAAAAAATCACGGCAAGACGGCCAAGCGGTTGTATCCCCGCGCGCCCCTTCAATCCGCCTCATTCGTAACATGCATCGGAACAGGAAAAAAATGGGCAGGAAATATTGTATTCTAGGCGGCGGCGGCAGTTTCGGCATTCATACGGCCCTCTATCTTCTCGAAAACGCTCAACCTGAAAAGGTGATCGGGGTCGGGCGCAATCCGCTGCGCGAAAGTTGTTTTTCGCTTGGTGTGCAGGACCACGCCAAATTTCAGTACCACACGCGGCACATTACCTATGAAATGGACCTTCTCCTGGAGATGCTGGACAAGGAACAGCCGGAAATCATTATCAATTATGCCGCCCAGGGCGAAGGGGCGGTATCGTGGAAAAATTCCTGGCGGTTTTTTGAAACCAATTCCATGGCCTTGGCCAAGCTCGCCGAAGAGCTGCAGAAACGCGACTGGCTCAAGCAGTTTATCCAGATCGGCACGTCTGAAATGTATGGCGCCGTGACCAAGCCGTCGCAGGAAGACGATCCGATCCAGCCCTCCAGCCCCTACGCGGCCTCGAAAGTGGCTTTCGACATGTATCTGGTTTCGGTGCACCGTTTTCTGAAGTTTCCCATGAATATCATACGGCCTTCCAACGCCTATTGCCCCGGCCAGTTGCTGCACCGCGTGATCCCAAAAACAATCTGGTGCGCCCTTACAGGGAACAAGCTTCCTCTGCATGGCGGCGGCCGGGCCGAAAAGTCCTATATTCATGCCCGCGATCTTGCGCGCGCTATTTATATGGTTTCCGAAGGCGATACGCTGGGCGAGATTTATAATGTCGGCCCCAAGGACCCGACGGCGATCGGCGACGTGGTGCGCCTCACATGCAAGGCGCTTGGCGTCCCATTCGAGCATCTCGCCGAAGTGACCGGCGACCGGCTTGGGCAGGATGCGCGTTACTGGCTGGATTCGTCGAAAATCCAAAAAAAATTCGGCTGGAAGCAAGAAATCGGCTGGGACGAAGGGCTAAGGGAAATGGTCGAATGGGGAAATAAATACAAGGATCAGATTGTCCGCCACTCCACCGATTATGTCATGCGGGGTTAAGTTGGACAGATATGCCGAACGGCGCTGTAACGCCTACCGGAAACGGATTCTGGAGCTGTCCAGAAACGTTACGGCGCTTCATGTCGCGCCGGCTTTCTCCTGCGTCGAAATCGTCGACGCTGTCTATAACGACTGGATATTCGCGGCGCCGGATAAACGGAATATTTTTATCATGTCCAAGGGACATGGCTGCCTCATTCAATACATGATCCTTCATGAACGTGGCCTGCTGACGGATGATGATATCAAGAGCTACTGCAAGCCGGGCGGCCGCTTGGGCGCGCATCCGGATTACGGCGTCCCGGGCATCGAAGCCAGCACGGGATCGCTCGGCCACGGCCTTGGCATTGCAACCGGGCGGGCGCTCGGCAAGAAACTACGGGGCGATAACGGCACCGTGTTTTGTGTGATGTCAGACGGCGAATTGCAGGAAGGATCGAGTTGGGAAGCCGCCATGATGGCGGCAAATAAAAACCTCGATAATCTTACAGTCCTGGTTGACAATAACGATTTCAGCGGGCTTGAAAGAATGAGCGAATCGCATCCGTCTTTTTATCCGCTGGCGGATAAATTCCAGGCCTTCGGCTGGAGCGCGTGTCAGGTGGAAGGACATGATTCTGCCGCCATCAACGAGGCGATCGGTCAAAATTCCAATCGGCCCAAAGCCATTATTTGCAAAACCATCAAAGGTAAGGGCGTGTCCTATATGGAACACGAACCCATCTGGCATTACCGCTCGCCCAACGACGAGGAATATGAAATCGCCATGCAGGAACTGGCGAGGCTGGCGTCATGAGAAACAAATTCGCCGATGTGTTTTTCGAGGAAGCGCAGAAGAACGGCAATCTCGTTCTTGTGGTCGCGGATATTTCGCCAGCCGGTTCCATCGCCAAATTCCGCCAGGCCTATCCGCACCGTTTTATCAATACCGGTGTCGCCGAACAGATCATGATCGGCATGGCCGCCGGCCTGGCGCAGGAAGGCATGCGGCCGGTCGCCTATACGATTGCGACATTCACGCTTTACCGACCGTTCGAATTTATCCGCGACGATATCTGCTATCAGAATCTGCCCGTGACGATGGTCGGCATCGGAGGCGGCGTTAATTATTCGACCCTCGGCGCCACGCATCACGCGCAGGAGGATATATCGGTTGCCACGTCGGTTCCCAATCTTTCCGTTATCGCGCCCATCGACCCTTTGGAGGCAGAAGCGGCGACACGCTGGTGTCTTAACGATTCGCAAGGCCCGGTTTATCTTCGCCTCGGCAAGGCCGGCGAACCGGTATTGACGGCGCAGGCCGAGGAGCCTTGGGTCTATGGCAAGATCCGCCGGATCAGAAAAGGCGCCGGCACGGCGTTTCTGACCTATGGCGGCATCGCTAAAACGGCAATTCAGCTGGCGGCCGGGGAAAAATACCGCCATGCATCGGTCTATAGTGTTTCAACGGTCAAGCCGCTGGATATAGGGCGGCTCCATTACATTCTCGGGCATTACGACGACATCATCGTCATCGAGGAAGCCTCCGGCAGCGGGCTGCTCGGCCATAAGGTCAAGCAGACGGCTTTCGAAAATGGCACAAAGGCATCCATCCGCCATTTTCATTTGAAAGACGAATTTATCCATATCTACGGATCGCATGACGATATTCTCGGCGCTCATGGTCTTTCACTGGATAAAATAAAAAGCACTCTGGCGGCATGAATAAAGCGGTTTTTCTGGACCGCGACGGCGTGCTGAACCGGGCGATCGTAAAAAACGGCAAACCTTATGCGCCGCGCAGTCTTGAAGATTTTATCCTCAATCCGGACATGGACCAGCTGATCCGCCTTAAAAATCTTGGATATCGCCTTATCGTGGTGACCAACCAGCCGGATGTCGCCAATGGCTTTATAACGCGGCAATTCGTGGAAGCGCTTCATGCAAGGTTGCGTCAGGCATTTCCGTTTGACGATATCCTTGCCTGCCTTCACGGTTCGAAAGACGGTTGCGAATGCCGAAAACCGAAACCCGGCATGCTTTACCGGGCGCGTGAGGCCTTTAATATCTGTCTGGCCAATTCTTATATGATCGGCGACCGCTGGAGCGACGTGATGGCCGGCCAAGCCGCCGGATGCGCCACCGTGTTTCTCGATTACGGATATAAGGAATGTGCGCCGGAAATCAGTCCAGACTACATTTGCCGCTCGTTGGCGGCAGCCATTGAGTGGATCGAAACCCGGGATGCCCGGCTTCAGCCCGCGGCGCGATAGCCGTTTTCGTCGCGCAGCAGTTCGGTCAGATGATCGTGAATCTCCAGCGCCCGATGCCGGCTGGTATGTTCGGCAAGCGTGCGGCGTTGCCCGGCCTTGGCGATTTTTTCGCGCTCGGCGGGGTTGTCCAGCAGCCATCGGGCTTTTTCCAGGCATTCCTCGATGGAATGATAGGTCACAATCTCGACGCCCGGTTCGTAACAGGCGACAACTTCCTCGCGGGCGTCGACCAGCTGGCATGTGCCGACGCCACAGGCCTCGAACAGACGCATGTTGGCCCCGGCGCCTGGCGTATCCTGGTGCCGGTTCCAGGTGACTTTCGAAGCCGCCAGCAAGGTCAAATAATCGATGCCGAATTTCGATGGCTGAAAGCGTTCGGGGTAATATCTGCTGATAGGCGGCACATGGTGCCACCAGCAATCATCCATTTTCGGCGGTACCGGATCGGGGCCGAATTTCTTGCGGCGCATCGCGGCCTCGGCGGCGCGCACAAGAATAGGCATATCGGCGACACGCCCGAATTTATGAAGTACCCGCAAGCCGAGTTGCGGCGAGTATTTAAAGCATTCAAGGAAGATTTTGCGCAGTTTCATGCGCCACTCTGTTGACAATCCGTAATAGACGGGGCAGGGCAGGCTCGGTTCGTGTCCGTAAACCGTGAGCGGCAGATTATCCATCATCTTGCACAAGTCGAAATAGCGCCCGTCATGAGGACCCGAGCCCCAGCCGGTATGGCCGATAAACGAAAATTCAATCGGTTCGGCCTGCCGGGCCTTTTGTTCGATGGCCGGCAGCATATGGGAATCGAAGGCATGCAGGCTGTCGAAGGTCCTGACGCCTACCTTGTGCCAGACATCGTGATATTTGGGATAGCCGAGGAAAACGGCATCGACATCTTCATAGCCGGCAGCATCTTCCAGCGGGAAACCCCGGTGCCCCACGACAAGCTTTACGGAAGGGCATTCTTTTTTGATCCACTTCCTGACTTCCGGCGCAAGCGCGAAAAAAGTCTGGAAATAAACCACGTCCGGCTTGAATTTTCTGATCTGGGCGAAAAAAGTTTCGTTTTTGTCGAATACGTCGCCGACCGGTAGCCCGTTTTCCTGTCGCCACCGGTTTTGCAGCGGGGCGGAGTCGATCAGGGTTTCCATCACCTCGACGCCGAGGCTTTCGAAGGCGGGTGTAAAGCTGCCCGGATACATATAGCCATTTTCGCGGCATATCTTGACGGCATCGCCGAAAGAAAAATCGGCGTGCTGGGCCAGGAAGCGGGCGACCATGTCGACGAAGGTGGCGCTGATTTTTACGCAAAAAAGTCTATACGGCATGCTGATATTCCTCGGCGGGGGGCTCTTGCGCGGCCGTTTTGAATGTTTTCTGCAGGACAAAAGCGTTAATGATGGGCCAGACCGCATTCACGCTGCCTTGTCCCTCAAGTGCGCATTCCAGCGTAGAACGCGCCGCTTTTCCATTCCAGATATCGCTTTCAAGAAAGGCTCGACTCGAGGTCGTGTCCAGCACCCAATCCTTAAGTCCGCCCCGCATCCAGTCGTCCAGCGGGGTCGTAAATCCGATCTTGGCCGTCCGCAGGCGGATCGGGTCGGGCATCAGGCCGGCCATGGCCTGGCGCAGCACGCGTTTGGTGTACCCGCCGCCGATCTTGCTTTCTTCGGGCAGGGCGGCGCCGAAAGTCACCAGCCGCCAGTCCATGAACGGCATGCGCACTTCGATGCCGTGGCTCATGGAAGCGCGGTCATAGCTGCGCAGGATCGTCGGCAGAACGCTGCCATGAAACCAGGTAAATAGCATGTCATCGAGCGGAGACATGCCCGCCGTCCGGGGGTCCGCATTTTCGTCATAAAGCAGCCGCGCCCCCCGATAGGGGGGAAGCAGGGGAGCCAGAGAAAGGGTCGGCGCGGCTATGCCGGCCTGCGCCTCGCCCATGCCTTTTTGGACCAGTCGTCGGCTAAGGGCCGCGGCACGCAGGAATAATTTGGCGGCCGGCTTGATATGTTTCATAAGGCCCAGCCGGGTCAGCTCGCGCTGCAGGCACCAGTTCAATTCGCCCATGACGCTTGCGCGGCTGATCCGGGCGCTGCCGCCAACGAGCCCGGTCAGAACCTTGCGGAGATCGAGATAACGTTTAAGGCTGAATTTTCCGTTCATCAGGCCGTCAAGTGCCCGTTCTACAAAAAAATTATATCCGCCGAGTAACTCATCCGCGCCATGGCCATCGAGACTGACCTGGATGCCGTCTTCCCGCATGGCGCGGTAAATACTCCAGGGACCGACCAGCGGCACCCAGTAAATGCCTTCGAGATCGAAAACAATTTTTTCAATCCCGGTTGCCGCCACGTTCTCGTCGATATCCCTATAAATCGGCACCATGCCTGTATACTCGATAACAAGCCGGGCATATTCCTTTTCATCAAGTCGGGTGCCGGGAAAGCCCGCGACGAAGGCGCGATAGCCGTTATGCCCGGTATCGGCCCTGCCCTGGCCACGCAACCGGGCCAGGGTGCAGGCCACGGCGCTTGAATCAAGACCGCCGCTGAGCGAGGTCGCCACCGGTACGTCGCTGCGCAGTCTCAAGCGGCAGGAATCGAAAAAAAGCTCGCGAAATTGTTGCGCCTGCGCCGGAAAATCGGCGGGAATGTTTCCGGCCCGCGTAAGGGGATCCCACCAGCGTCTTATAGACGTGGTGCCGTCAGGGTTCACCATCATGCAATGCCCACCGGGCAGGCGCTTGATGCCGGAAAGCAGGGTATGTGGCGTGCTTTCCTGGCCGTTTATGTTGATGAGCGTTTCGGCCGTGACGGCTTCATCCAGCGAGCCGTCAATACTAGGAAGAGCAAGAAAGGCTTTCAGCTCTGAGGCAAAGCAGAAGGCGCCGTCTCTCGACAGGTAGTGCATCGGCTTGATGCCGAAGCGGTCGCGCGACAAAAATAATGTACGCGCCGTGTCATCCCATATCGCAAAAGCCCACATGCCGTTGAAACGCATTTGGCAATCCGGTCCCCATTCGGCAAAAGCGGCCAGAATAACTTCGCTGTCGGAGCCGGACTGGAAGCGATGCCCCTTGCCGGCCAATTCTTCGCGAAGTTCAATGTAATTATAAATTTCGCCGTTATAGGTCAGCCAGTAGCGGCCGCCGGCATAGGACATGGGCTGGCGGCCGCGTTCCGATACATCGATAATCGACAAGCGGCGATGCCCGAGCCAGAGTCGCCCCTGGTCCAGATTTTCAATGCCGAACCCGTCGGGCCCCCTGTGCGCGAGGCTATGAGTCAGGGCGGAAGCCGTGTTGCGATCCAACGCTTTTCCCGTACAGGCCCAATGACCGGCGATGCCGCACATTTCAGAACTTTCCTATACATTTTTTGGTAAAAATATGATGGCTCGGCGCAAATACCATGGCTGCTTTCGTGCCGTGCGGTACCCATCTGTTAATGTGCGCCCGTATTATGCGCCAAGCCGGGCGTGCCCCCGGCAGCCGGCGTGCCAGGTTGCGCAGAAGATGTCTGGCCGGGGAAAAATGCGCTGGCGTGTGCGGTGCTTGAGTATCCGGTGCTACAGTTGCGGCAGGCTGTTCGGTTCCGACTTCCGCGACGGCTCCCGTTGCCAAGCGCGAGCCGCCATAGGCACTGCTGGAATCGGCATAATAGCCCTGCTGCGGAATGACATCGAGCGTCGAGTTTTCAAGGCGTGTGGCAACTGCCCAGATCGCGTAAGGCCTGTCGTCCAGCCCCCCGATATGCATGTCGCGCCATTTGCCCGGCTCATAAGCGTAGGCGTCCCACAGCACGTCCAGATCTCCGGAATAGCGCACGACATAGAGGGCCTCGATGCGGAAGCCGTTGGCGGCAAAATAATCGGCAAACAGAGTGGGCGAAAACATATAGAAACCATGGTCCAAATGGTTGGACGACGGCGTGAGGAAAATCATGCGGCCGCCGATCTTCAGCAGGCTCAAGGTATTCTTGATGGCATTGGGAAGATGAAAAACGTGCTCCAGCGTGCCGCTGTCCAGTACAACATCGAAACCGCCCGATAGGCCGGGAGGAAGCAAATCCTTGTTAAGGTCCACGACATGCGTGGCTCCTTCGAAATCGCTGTAATCCAGGCTTTCTACCCGGTCGAAACCCATCCAGCCGAAAACATCCTGATCACTGACAGTGTGCGTATGCGGATCGATAGGACGGCGCGGCTTCACGTGAAATTTGTCGAACTGGCGGGCTATTTCCGCCGCCGAAGTGTAAATAGTCTGGCGGCCGAGTGTCGCCAGGCGTCCGCAAAAGGGGCGCTTGTGGGCTTCTTCAAGCAGAAGGGCGATAGCGCCGCGAGCCAGACCCATGGATTATGCCTTTGGCCAGGGGCAAGGCGCCGCCGATTCGATCTTTGCCGTCATGGCATTGAATTCCCGGCGCAGTATAGCCCGGTTGTCAGGTTCCCACACCCATTTCTGAAAAGGCGTTGCAAAGCTTGGGCTTGTATTTCGTTCGAAGCCCATCTGCCGCAGCATGTCTTCCGAAGCCAGATAGGTCGCTGCCGTCACCTTGAAAAATAAATACCGGCATTGGCGGTTAAGAATGCAGAGCGAACCGGGGCCGGAATTGACGAACATGTTCAGATGAGCCAGTTCATAGAGCGCCATGCGAAGGCCAATATTCCATGCAGCAGGCGTAAATAAGGGCAAACCGGACAGCGCTCCCTCAGGCGCCATGGAATTATCAGTATCCGGGACAATGACCGGACAGTAAATGTCCATGTTAAGGCTATGCGCAAATGCGGCCCATTCCTCAAGCGCAGAATTGCGCTCTACATCGACACCGTACTGGCGCAGCGTGATCACCACCGCTTTCCGCTGGCCAATATGGGCTTCCAGCCATTGAGTGACGTAACGGCGGCCTTGTACCGAAGCGGACAATCCCTGCCAGTTTGCTCCCTGTGCCGTCAGCCCGGCAATCGTCTGACGGTAAAGGCTAGACAAGGGAGGCGGGCTGCCGGAGGGAATGCGCGCTCGGGAAATTAAATCCACATCATTCGCCCAAGACCGGCTGCTGCACATAATGCTGCCGGTTCCGGGAACCAAGGAAACGGCCGGCGCGCAAATATTATGGAACCGCCAGCTGCGCGACTGGCTGTCTACGACTTCGTTATATCCATCCGGGTATTTTCGCGTGGCCTCGTCGCGGCAGGGGACGAGCACGCATTGAAGGCGCTGCAATCCTTTTTTCCGCCGCTCGAGATCTGCCCATACGAGAAACCAGCAAATATCATAAGAAATAGGATAATATTCGAGATCGTAAATGGCGAACAGCGACCCTTTCGATAATTGAGTGCTGAAAAAAAAGCAGGCAAGACGCCGCAAAGCCCCTGAAATAAAAATATATAATGTATGCGCGGCGCGGCGGATTTCTTCGCGCAAACGCTTCGCGAGCCAACCGGCGCCCCGGGCTTTCAGCTTGGCGGGAACCAGCGCAAGTCGTTCCCACGCATGTTCCGGCACACGGTTGGGGTCGCCGTCACGCATTCAGCCATTCCCGGTCGACGGGGATTTTTTGCCGCAGCACAGGGCAATATTGTAATGCGACATCTTGCTGAAACCTGTATGCACTATCTCGTCATTCATCGAGAACATGAAGACATTATAAAAATATTTCTGCATAAGCTTCTTGAAGGCCGGCTGCTCTTTGCAGTTCACATGGCCCATGCGGCTGTAATGAGAGGCATGAGCTTGTGATTCCAGCGACGGCATGCCGATGATGCATGGGCCTTGATCGGTAAGGGAGGCAATCATATTGGCAAGAAAGCGGTCTTCCTTGTCGGGATGAATATGCTCGAGTACATCTAGGCTGTAGATGGCATCAAAATGCTCGTTAAGGGGAGCGGCCACAACATCGTGGACCATGAAGCGAACGGAAAACCGGCCGCATTCCTGCTCCGCGGCCGAAGCGATGAAGGCCGGTTCTATATCCACCCCGGTCAGAAATCCGACGGTCTGCGCAACCACCCGCGACCCGAATCCGTCGCCGCAGCCGATCTCGAGTACCGCGTTGCAGCCCTCCAGCATTTTGGCGACGAATTTATAGCGCGAAAGCAGAAAGGCCATGCGGCGCGGATCGTCGTACCAGCCCCAGCTTGTCATCAAGCCCATGGACATAGGCTTGCGCTGGCGCATCGTCTCGATAAAATCCTCGTATTGCGGATCGCCCTTGTGCTGATTGTCCATGGAAAGATCTGTTCAGGCTGTGGAAGAAGCAGCTGCGTAATCGGGCGCGGCGCCGAGGATGTCCGCGTGCTTGTCGATAAAATACAGCGATATGCGCGCGCCAACAAGCGCCTCGTGTTCCTGCATCGTCAAACGGCGGTAACTATGCTGATGCGGCGAGAGCGGGGCGCCGGGGGGAAGGGCCAGCGCTTCTCTCACTGCGGCAAGAACCTCGTCTTCCGTCGCGTCGCGCGGCTCGTGATCCTGCGCAGGAAATACCTCGTCGCCCTTGTCCTCAAGCGCCCAGTAAAGGTCGCGCTGCTCGGCGACGGCGAGCAAACGGCCGGATACGCGTTCGGCGACAAGGGTGGGTACCATAATGCATCTTTCTGAAGTCAGCGGCATGCCGATATGCCAGGAGTTCAGATAAACCAAAGGCACATCCATGCAATCCGGCATCATGGCAATGCCGGATCCTGCTGTGATGACAATGGCAGCATATGCGACCAGTTCGAGGTCGAACCGGTAACAGGCAAGGGCCGAGTTGGCATAATCAAGAACGTCAAGCGCCGCAAATTCGGGCGGCATTTTCTCACGGCCGATCATTACCACCTTGTATCCTTGATCCTGCAGCCAGCGGATGGCTGGGAGATATGTGTGGGGAGCGGTAGGCCGTGCTGTGGCATTGCCGACATGGTATTTTACATGGACCAGAGCCAGACGGTCGCCAGTTCCACCCAGAAAATTCAGCAGAGCCGGTTCGATAATCAATCCGTCCTTGAGTGGCGTCATATTGCGCGTATCTCGCCGCAGGCGAAAATAACGCATCCATTCGGCGCGGTTTTCCGCTTTGCTTATCTGAAAGAAAAAAGTCTGGCCGACCGGCGGCGGAGTCCAGCCCCCGTCATCGCGCAAATGCCAGCGTAACCGCGATAGTCCGACATTGAGTCGTATGTCTTGATGGCGGGCAATAACAGGCGCCAGAAGATTGTTTAATAGTACATTGTTGGACGCATGCCAGAAACGCCGGCGATAGAGGGCAAGAGTGTCGTTATGGAACATGTTCGGCATGCGCAGCAGAACATACCGTTTTCGCGGCAGCCGCCCGCTTTGCGACAGGCGCAGAAAATAGTCCAGTTCGATGGTGTTGTGGCCCATTCCCGGCGCCATGTTTACGACAAAGACAATGCCGAGAGCACGCAAAGCTTTATGCATGAGCCTCGCGAACATACCCGGCTGTTGGGCGCGATGCGGCACGACGCGGACGTCGTAATCGTAACGCAGAACGGCGGCAAGGTTTGCTGGTGCCGGCCAGTCGCGGGTAGACCATCGGTGAATGAGGTGTCCGCAGGCGGCCTTGAAATCACGAGCCGCTTCTCTCAAGTCCTTGACGATGAGCATGAGCGGCCATAGAATTCGTGCGATCCGCGTGGCCGGACCGGGCGTAACAAGGGCCGACAATCGTCGGAGCACACGATTGAAATAAGGCAGTTTCATCCCGGCCTGAAAATTTTGGTTGGCGGCGCTGAAGCTGGCTTGCCGGCGTTCGTCCTCGATTCGTTGCAGGCTGGCAAAGACGCCCGCCATCTCCCGGTCGGCGGAAGCGGCTATGGCGCCCCAGTCCACATTTTCGCGGCCCTGAAACAGAAACCGATATGATTTAAATTGGGCGATGTGAGAAAGATCGGCCCCTATGCGCGCCCATTCTTCCATAAACCGGATTTTGTCCTCAACGATCTTTGGGCGGGACGCCATGGGGTCGTGGGCGTTGCTGCTCAATTCCACGACGCACATATCGTTGGAATGTGTCACGACGAAAACGCGCTCTGCGGAAATATTGGCAAGCGTTAAAAGCGAACCGTCAATGGAATCGCTGTATCCGGCTTTTGCATCGGCATATTTCATGTCCACGAATATTGGGTGGAGATGAAAATAGCGGGCCAGCAGCGATTCGCTGCCGGCCGCCCAATAGACGGCACTGGGAAATCCGCTGAATGGATCGGCGTTCCAGTACAGTATCTGGCTGATCGGGTGAGGATGCCGTGTCAGCAGTGAAACCAGATCGGGCGAGGAAATCGAGATGATTTTACTGTCACGGCAAAATGGCGTGGCGGTCAGAACCGGGGCGGCATCCTCTAAGAGAGCTCGAGGCCCCGCGACATTCACCGCAAGATTTCCATCGAGAATGCGGCGCAGTCCGAAGGCGAGGCCGCCATCGGCGATAATGCAATCGGGCGAAAGGATGGACAAAATGGACCGCCCTTCCAGCGCCTGCCGGATGACATGACGATGCGCGCGCGCCATCACCGAATACCGGTTGCCCTCGAACTGGTCTGCGGTCATAAGGGGCAGAATGTCCAGGGCCGCTACGCGTCGCAGCTCCGCGATAGACGGGTGCCTCTCGAATCCTGCGGTGTCCTCGGGGCGGGTTATGATGGCGAAACGGGTGGAGGCGAGGGCGGCACAGGCGGGAATATTGCCGGGCGCAAGGAAGCTGGGCAGCGCCAATTGTAGAAAAGTATCAATATAATTTTCGCCCCAGACAGCAACGGCGAAGAGCAGGTTTCTCATCCTGTGCCTGTCATTTTCTGTGTGGTTCCGCTTAATTCGGCCCGATGCGCTATTGACATGAAACCGCCCGACGATTGACCAATGCCGTGGAAATCGCCGTAATCAATTGAAAACATAAGGATGTTTTCAAGAAAATCTTCATATTCATAAGCGCCGGTCGACGAACGCACCGAAGCATTGAGATAGAATTGCCCGCTGTTCAGCGATAGCCGGTCAGTCCGCAGGGTGACGAGCATGGAGGCGCCGTCCATGTCGAAAGAATATATGCCACCTTCCTGGGTACTCATGCTGGTGACGAACATGTTGCCCAGATTGAATATGGCAATGCCTGCGTTGAGATTGGCCACCGGGCGCCCATCCGTCGATTCCAGCCGAAGCTTGAACATGGCTGGCTGGCCGGTGACCAGTGTTTCAACGCGGTCGCCATGCCCATTCTCGATCCAGACATCGGTTAAACGGACTCGGCCGCGGCCGCGCCGGTCGGTGCGGGTCGCGACATCGCCCCCCGCCTCATTTTCGAAAAGCCGATAATAACAGCCAAGCGCATCCTCGGTCGGGCCTTCAAAGACCTTGTGGCCGGCTTTGAGCACGATCGAACGCGAACACAGGGCCGAGATGTGGTCCATGCGGTGGCTTACAAACAAAATGGTGCGGCCGGAATAAGACGCTTGCGACATCTTGCCTATGCATTTTTTCTGGAATCCGATGTCGCCTACCGCCAGCACTTCGTCCACGACCATGATTTCTGTTTCAAGATGTGCGGCCACGGCAAAGGCCAGGCGCACAAACATGCCGCTGGAATAGCGCTTGACCGGCGTGTCGATGAAATCCCCGATTTCGGCGAAGTCGACTATTTCGTCGAAGCGGCGGCGGATTTCACGCGGAGTCATGCCGAGAATGCAGCCGTTGAGGAAAATATTCTCGCGCCCCGTCAATTCGCCGTTAAAGCCGGTACCGACCTCAAGTAGACTGGCCAGGCGACCCTTGTATCGAATCGTACCGGAACTCGGGGCAGTTATCTGGGACATAATTTTCAGCAAGGTCGATTTGCCCGCGCCATTGCGGCCGATAATGCCAACGATCTCGCCTTCGTTGATTTTGAAACTGATATCGCGCAGGGCCCATAAAATATCGCCATCGATATTGCCGTGGTGATTTTGCGGCAGAGTCAGCTCCTCCGGCGGTCGCCGTAACACGGCGCGCGCAAACCAGCGCTGAAAATCCTCGGCAGCCGTACCGGTGCCGACGGTGCCCAGCCGGTAACGCTTGCTGACATTCTCGACCTGAATAACGGTGGTCATGTCTATATGGTGTCCATGGCAGTCGCTTCGATCCGGTTGAATATGACCAGCCCAAGGGCGGAAACCAGAAGCGCAACAATCGCAGTATAAAACAACCCGCCCACGGGTACGGCCCCTGTGCCGATAAATCCATAACGAAATGTCTCGATGATCGACGTGATCGGATTCAGCATGGCCATGGCGCGATAGTTCTCGGGGATGCTGGATAGCGGATAAATGATGGCGGTTCCATACATCCACAACTGCATTCCATAGGCCAGAAGAAAAGAGAGATCGCGGTATTTCGCGGTGACCGAAGATACGATGCCGCCTACCCCCAAAGCTATGCCGGCGCTCAGCAGCAGAAGGACCGGCAGCAAAAGCACCGCCCAGTTCGGCCCGGGAACAACGCCCTTGACGGTAAAGTAAAAAAGCATCGTCAAAAAAACCAGCATTTGCAGTCCCGTGGAAAAAAGCGTCGCGCCGATATTAGCGAGATAAATGATCATGCGCGGGAAATAAACCTTGCTGAAAAGTCCTGCCTGGGTGGAAAAAATATTGGAATTGCCGACCACGCTCGCGTTGAAAAATCCCCACATCAGGAGGCCGGCCATGTAAAACAGCTCATGCGGGGCACCGTCCGAAGACAGCTTGGCGACTTTTCCGAATATCACGGTAAAAACCACCGTGCTGATTAGGGTCGGAATAAAAAGCCATAGCCAGCCCAGAACCGTCTGCTTATAACTGGCCCTTAAGTCACGACGGATGAAAAGAAACACAAGATGACGATATCGCCATATTTCGCCCAATCGCAGGTCGAGCCATGACCGCTGGGGGCTGATAACTTTCGTCCAACAGTCTGATTTACCCGTCACCGATCACTCCGTTCAATATCTGCCAGGCGGATCCGGCGCGCGAAGCGGCGGGGATGTGCCTGGCGGACCAGTTGAGCAAGAAGCGCCGGAGCGGCAAGCTTAAT
>JBFWTA010000019.1:0-15150 GCA_050248075.1 Bdellovibrionales bacterium
CGCGGTTCTTGAGTGGACGGTCGCTGCTGTCGCCGAAGTTGCTCGAACGAAAAAGCGTAAGCGGCACAGGCTCCCAGTTTTCCATTTCTTTGCCCTTCGGCGGGGGCAGGGTGCCGGTATAAATAATCCCTTTGTCTTCGAGTATTTTAAATGCCTTAACCAGCGTACCGTTTTCAATCAGCACGCGCTCGTTCGAAAACACGTCATGATGTATGCCGATAAGATCGAGATCCTCGCGGATCATCTTCATCATTGTTTCGACGGCAAAGGCACGCACGGGCGACAGCCATTCGCTTTCAGGCCGATCAAGCCACTTTTTACCGTCCCGCTGCGCCAGCGCCGCGCCGACATCCTTCATGTATTCGCCGGGGTAAAGCCCTTCCGGAATCTCGCCAATGTTTTCGCCGAGCGCCTCGCGGTAGCGCAGATGCGTCGTGCGTGCCAGGACATCCACCTGCGCGCCCGCGTCATTGAAATAATATTCGCGCGTAACGTCGTATCCCGCCTTGGCAAGAAGGTTGCACAGCGTATCGCCGACCACCGCGCCGCGCACATGACCCGCATGCATCGGCCCCGTCGGGTTGGCCGACACATATTCCACGTTCACTTTTTCCCTTTTGCCCAGTGTGCTGTCGCCGTAATGAACTCCGGACTTGAGAATTTCCTTAAGCTCGTTGCGCCACACGTCGTCGGCAAGGCGCAGGTTGATAAAGCCTGGCCCGGCAATTTCGACTTTGGTGATCAACGAATGCGCCTCAAGTTTCGGCTTCAGCAATTCCGCAATTGCGCGCGGCGGTTTGCCGGCTGGCTTCGTCATCATCATGGCCGCATTGGTGGCGAGATCGCCATGCGCCGGATCGCGCGGCGGTTCCACGACGAAATTCGGCGCAGCGCCGTTGAGACTCAAAGTTCCGGATTTCTGCAAATCGTCGATCGCGGCCGCGACCGCTAAATGAATCGTCTTGAAAATGGTCATCGAAGTCCCGGCGTTAAACAGGTTTCCGGCGGTAATGATAGCCGCACAATTCCGTTAACCCAAGGCCATTATGGGGCTTTTTCCGGCAAGGGGCTGTAAGCTGGTTTATGGCCGTCCGTCCTGTCCGATGGCGGCGATCACCCCATCGTTTCCGTCGAAAACAGCTTTCGGTGTTCCTGCACGGCATAGCGGTCGGTCATGCCGGCGATATAGTCGGCGATCAGGCGCGCCTTGAAGATTTCATCGCCCTCATGGGGGCGCAACGCCTCGTGCCACCAGTTGGGCAGGCAGTTCGGCTCGTTCATGAAAAATGCGAACAGGTCCTGCACGATGCGCCGCGCCTTGGCGCATATGCGGTTGACCTTGTGATGCCGGTACATGCGCGTCCATAAAAATTCGCGCAGCACCTTAATGTTCTGCTGCATGGCGAAGCTGAAGCTCACCGCCGCGCGCGGCGCTTCGCGGATGGCGGCGGCGGAGGCCGGCTGCAGCTCGCGCAAATTGGCGCGTGTGGTTTCCAGCAAATCCGTCACCATAAGGCCGATGACTTGGCGTACGACCTCCTGCATCACCCGCCCGTTCGGCGCATCCGGATATTTGGCGCGAATTTCCAGAAGCACCGGGCCGAACAGGGGCAGGGCGCTCAAATCATCCAGCCGGAAAAACCCGGCGCGCTGGCCGTCGTCGATATCATGCGTATTATAGGCGATGTCGTCGGCCAGCGATGCGACCTGCGCCTCCGGCCCCGCAAACGTGCCGATTTCCATATCCCATTTTTCACAGAAGATGCGGATTGTGGGCGGCAAATTGTTTATGTTTTCCGGCGCAATCGGCCCGTTATGCTTGATCGTGCCTTCCAGCATTTCCCAGGTCAGGTTCAACCCGTCGAAAGCCAGATAGCGTTTTTCCAGCATGGTCAGAATGCGGAAGGTCTGTTCGTTATGGCTGAAGCCGCCATAGGGGCCCATGACCGCCTGCAATCCTTCCTCGCCGGCATGACCGAAACAGGTGTGGCCGAGATCATGCGCAAGCGCCAGCGCCTCCGTAAGGTCTTCGTCCAGCCTCAGCGCCCGCGACACCGACCGCGCGATCTGCGCAACTTCGAGCGAATGAGTCAGGCGCGTGCGGTAATAATCGCCCTCGCTCTCGATGAACACCTGTGTCTTGTTGCGCAATTTTCGGAACGCGCCGCTATGGATAACCCGGTCGCGGTCGCGCTGGAATTCCGAGCGTGTCGCCGGCGGCGGTTCCTTGATCAGGCGCCCGCGGGTCTCTCCCGCTTTTGTGGCGTAGGGGGCGAGGCGAAGGCCTCTGTCCTGCAATTGTCCGTCCATCAGGCCCCCGCGTGTTCGCCGTGGTAACGTTTGACATTGATGGTTGCAGCACGTTTCTGAGCCTGGGCCAGATCATAGGCAACCTGCATTTTCAGCCAGATATCGGGGGAGCCACCAAAAGCCTTCGACAGGCGAATGGCCATTTCGGGTGAGATGGCGGATTTACCGTTGATTATCTTCGATAGCGTAGGACGCGTTACGTCCAAAATTTTAGCGGCATTCGTGACATTCAGGCGTAGTTCGTCAAGGTTCGCCTTCAGGAGTTCGCCGGGGTGAACGGGATTTTTCATATGCATGTGATACCTCAATGATAATCCACAAGATCGACCGAACTGGCTCGTCCATCTAAAAAACGAAAAATGATCCGCCAGTTTGCCCGCACCGTTACAGACCAAAACCCTTTTAAATCGCCTTTCAACGGATGCAGGCGGAAAGTGGGTTGATCCAAATCTTCAATCTTCGTTGCCTGCGCAAGAACGGACAGTATCAGTCGAAGACGCTTCACATGTTCGGCATGAACCCGGCTGCGGTCGTCGTTTTCGAAAAGAAGCCGCAAGCCTTTATGCCGAAAGCTGTCGATCACGACGCTGTCCTGTTCTTATTTTCGTTTAGTGTAACGCAACGCTTTACAAAATGCAAGCCTCTTGTTTTGTCCAAGAATGTGCCTAGATTCATGTATATGCTGAACCCAGCCAGCCTCACCCTAACCGATGCCGCCGCCCGCCGGATCAACAAGGTCGTGGCGGACCAGCAAAATCCGGGGCTTATGGTTCGGTTGGAGGTCGCGGGGGGCGGCTGTTCCGGTTATTCCTATAAATTCGGTTTCGACAGCGCCTATGACCCTGCCGAGGATATCCTCGTCACCCGCGACGGCGCCCGTCTGGTCGTCGACAGGACCTCGATGGATCTGCTCAAGGGCAGCCAGGTCGATTACGGCGAAAGCCTGATGGAGGCGGGATTTAAGGTCATCAACCCGAACGCGGAATCGTCCTGCGGGTGTGGCAGTTCGTTTGCGGTGAAGGTGTCCAGCTGATCATGCGCATCGCAACCTGGAACGTCAATTCGATCAAGGTCCGGCTGGAAACGGTTCTGCACTGGCTGCAGACCGCAAAGCCCGACGTGCTTCTGTTGCAGGAAATAAAATGCCAGACCGAGGCTTTTCCGGCGCTGGAGTTCAAATCGGCCGGTTTCGAATCCGTGGCGCTGGGGCAAAAGACCTATAACGGCGTCGCCATTCTCAGCCGCCACCCCATCGACGACGTGATGGAACATTTACCTGAAGCCGGCGAGGATACCCAGGCCCGCTACCTGGAGGCCACGATCAAGGGCATTCGCGTCGCCAGCATCTATCTGCCCAACGGCAATCCGATGGGGACGGAAAAATACACCTATAAACTTGCATGGCTCGAGCGGCTGCGGCGGCATATGAAAACGCTGCTGGAAAACGAACGGCCGGTGGTGCTCGGCGGCGATTACAACGTCATTCCCGAAGCCGTCGATGTGTACAATCCAAAAGCCTGGGAAAACGATGCGCTGTTTCACGCCGACACGCGCGCCGCGTTCCGGCAGTTGCTCAATCTCGGCTATACCGAAGCCTTTCGTGCGCTGCATCCGCAGAAAAAACACGCCTACACGTTCTGGGATTACCAGGCGGGCGCCTGGCAGAACGATCACGGCTTGCGCATCGATCATTTCCTTCTGTCGCCCGAAGCCGCCGATCGCCTGACCAACTGTTTCATCGACCGCACGCCGCGCGGCCAGGACAAGGCGTCGGATCACACGCCGGTGATGATCGAGTTGCGGGATTAGTGCCGGCACTTCCCTTTGTTAAAAACGGCAAGTACCTGCCATTCATGGTGGGCATAATCCCATGCACAAAAATATTTTTCCCTTAACCAAAGATCCCTGTTGCGTAACGTTCCCGGACACTATAGGAATATTCCTGCTTCGCAAGAAGCGCCTGTTTCAGGCGGACGGCCCATCTAGCTGCAGATAATGGGGGTCACCGTCTTCCCGCTCCAGGCAGGCTGCATGCCGCCGGCCGTGTTGATGAAACACGGTTGTCGGGGTAGCGCGCTGCTCTTTTTGTTTATAAGGAAGGACCAGGGGACGCATGAAAACAATATAAGCAGAGGACAAACAATCCTTGAATTTCACGTCGCCGCGTCCGCAGGCACAGGACGCGGAGTATAGGTTTTTCCTGATTCCTCGGGAATAATACTATAATGGGACGTCGAATTCTTGAACATATAGGCAATGATGGCTTCGTCATCTTCCGGAAACGTCGTTTCGATGAGCGCGGAAAGCGGCAACCCGGTAAGGGGCTGACCTTTATCCGTGTATTTTTCTAACTGGATAATGCGCGCCGTCGCGAGGCTGACGCTGTTGAAGCTGCCGAGATATTCATATTTAGGCTCGGGCATATCCGTAAGAGGCTGTCCGGCGGGCGAAAGGCTGCGCGGTTTTTTCATGAGTTGCCACCGGCGGCGCGCGGGCGTCGCCATGGTCGCTCCTTCTTCCGCGGGTGGTGGGAACCATGGCGCTGCAGGCGAAGCGCCAATACCATCCACCGGAGGCCGCCGATGAATATGCACGACGGCATAAAGCGTGTTCGTGTTTTTCCCTTTATGCACAAGATATCGTAACTGATCCTCTTCGCTTTCAATGTCAGTATCCGGATCAATAAGGAGGTCATATTGAACGAAGGCCGTAAGATAACCTTCCAGTTCGGCGATGCGTTTGCCGGCGCTTCTTACCGAGACCGGTCTCCCGTCCGCCTGAAAGGGCATGCCGGGCATTTTTCTTATCCATAATTGCCACATGTGGTATCGCTCTTACCGATGTTTGATCTGCATGACGCCCAATAAAAATGCCGCGAAACCTAATTGCAGCCCGGCGACAAAGGATGTAACCGAAGCAATCAATATACGCATCATATCCCTGTAATCCAGCGCGCCGAAATCCTTGGCGGACCATATTTGCGCCGCCCAGACGACGCCGCCCAGCCCCGCCAGCACCAGAAGCCCTGCGAAAACCAGCATGCGTTCCACCGTCACGCTGGCGAATATCTTTTCATATCGTCCGTCCGGCAGAATGCCGTTTTTCATCGCATACATGCGCGCCATGAAGGCAAAAGTGATGCTTTGCACGCCGACAAGGATCGACATCGCGCCGACCAGCAGGGTGTGAACGTCCAGCCCCACGCCATCCGCAACCATTACCGGCCCCGGCAACAGCAGGGCGGCGATGACGAGGCCCGCCACGATCATCGCGATGCCCGGATACAGATAAAGCCAGCGGGGACTATACAGCAGCAGGAACCGCAAATGCCGCCACCCATCGCGCCATGGCTGCAGATGCGGCGCCCGGTTGCGCCCGTCGGGCGACAGGGTCACCGGCACTTCCGTCATCCGAAGTTTATGCAGGGCGGCGCGCACGATCATCTCGCTCGCATATTCCATACCCGTGGTGCGCAGATCGAGCCGCAGCAGCGCCGCGCGGTCGAACCCGCGCAGGCCGCAATGAAAATCGTTGATCGGAATTTTGAAAAAGATTTTGCCGAGCGTGCTGAGCACCGGGTTGCCGAGATAGCGGTTGAGAAACGGCATCGCGCCCTTGCGGATGCCGCCCTTGAAACGGTTGCCGATGACCATCTCGTACCCCTCGCGCAGACTGGCGAGCAAGGGCATGAGAGCCGTGAAATCATAGCTGTCGTCGGAATCGCCCATGATGACGAAACGCCCGCGCGCACAGGCGATGCCGCCCGCCAGCGCCGCGCCATACCCTTTTTCGGTAACGTTAACGATGCGCGCCCCGGCCTGCCGGGCTATGTCCGGCGATCCATCGGTGCTTCCATTGTCCGCAACAATAATTTCGCCGGACACATTATATTGTAACAAAAATGCCCGCGCCTTTCGCAAACAGACATCTAATGTCCGCGCCTCGTTCAGGCAGGGCATCACAATCGAAAGTTCGGGAACAGAATCGGACATGCCCGACGATTTTACAGAAACTCTCGCCGCTGTCATGCGCCGCAGAGGAAATTAACTCTTGATTTAGATTTATTCGTTCCCAGATTTATGCTAGGGTTTTTCCTGTCGTTCCCTATATAGAGGGGGTGAATATGATAACGTCGGCAAGAAGTACACAACCCAGCACATCCATTCCGCGCTGGTTAAAAGACATGACGCAACAAGGAGCCTCAACCTCCGGTGCTCCAGTCAGACCCGCCGGGACAGACGGGCAGCGCATGTTGAAACCACCTTCTCCACAAGTTTTATAGATTAATAAAAACTAAGGGGCCTTTCGGCCCCTTAACTATATAACAAGCTACAAAAACTATCTGCGGCTTTCCCATCCTTTGCGTGCCGCTTCGGCATGGCCGCGAGAGTCGCCCATCCAGCCACGATGCGAGCCATTGCCCGAACCGCTGCTGCGCTGCGAACGGCTGCGGCGTGAACCGCCTTCGTCGTCATCGTCCTCTTCATAACGGCTGTTTCTGCCGCTGCTGCCCCGGCTGTATTCGTGGCTGTGACGCCCCGCTTCGGCATGGCGTTCGGAATCTCCGAACCAGCCGCGACCGCTGCCGCTGCTTCTGCGGCTGCGGGAAGACATCCGATCATTGTCTTCGTCATCTTCTTCATAACGGCTGTTTCTATCGCCGCCACGGCTGTATTCGTGGCTGTGGCGTCCGGCTTCGGCATGGCGTTCGGAATCTCTGCGTCCGCCGCCGCTGCGACCGCTGCGGGAACTGCCGTAATCGTCATCGTCTTCTTCATAGCGGCTGCCGCCACGCCCCGAGCTTTCGAAGCGGCCGTATTCGTCACGTTCCTGGCCGCCGCCACCGCGACTGCCGCGGCTGCTCGAACGGCCATATTCGTCGTCGTCATCGTCTTCGTAACGGCTGCTTCGGCCCCCGTGACTCATGCGTCCGGCTTCGGCATGACCTTCGTAATCGCCGTGCCAGCCGCGGCCGCCGCCGCTGCGGTTGTTGCCTCCGCGGCCGCTGCGTGAACTGCCGCCATAGTCTTCATGTTCGTCTTCTTCATGACGACCGCCCCGGCTGGAGCTAGCGTAACGCTGACCGCGTTCGTCGTCTTCGTCGGACATGAAGCGTCCTCTGTCGTCCCGATCGCGCTGATTGCTGGAACTTTGACCACGTCTTGCCATGGTAGCCTCCTGAGATGTGTGTTGATGAAACCGCATGCGGCAAGGACAGAAATCCTCTGCCGTGGGAACCGGTCGGTTCCAGGAAATTAAAATTCCCGTGGCCGCAGGCGTCCTCGTTTGCGGCAGAAAAGTATCAGTCAAAGAAAGAAATTGAAATGCGGCATAGCGTTCATGCGCATAAAGAAAACATAAGTAATTCCGAATTTATTTATTCCGCGCCGCACACGGCGTGTCCTATATTCGATCGGACATGTCGTGCTATGCATAAAGCATGTTTTGCGGGACGTAAAATTCATGTCCAGAGAACCACTCGACCGCACGCTTAACCTCACGCAACTCGTTTTCTATGGCATGGGAACGATGGTGGGCGCCGGCATTTATTCGGTCGTGGGCGCGGCCGCCGGCGAGGCCGGCACGATGCTCTGGGTCAGTTTTGTGCTGGCAGGCGCGGCCGCATTCCTTACGGTGCTTTCCTATGCCGAACTCAGTTCAATGTTTCCGAAAACCGGAGCGGAATACCAGTTTTTAAAAACGGCTTTTCCGGAACGGCGCGTTTTCTCGTTCATGGCCGGTTATCTTATCGCGCTTAATGCGGCGGCCACGGCGGCGACGGTGGCACTTGCCTTCGCGGGCTATATGAATGTGTTTACCGAAACGCCGCCGATGCTTACCGCGTTTCTCCTGCTTGTCGTGTGCACGGCCGTGAACATCATGGGCATCCGCCAGTCCACCTGGGTCAGTATCGCCTTTATCGTCGTTGAAATTTCCGGCTTGCTTTTGATGATCTGGACCGGCTTCGAAAGTGGCGACCTGACGAAATCCTTTGCGGGACCGGTGGAATGGGACGGCCTGCCCGGCGTTTTTTCCGCTACCGCCCTTATCTTCTTTATTTATATCGGCTTCGAGGATGTCGCCAATCTTTCCGAGGAAACCCGACAACCGAAAAAAACGATTCCGCGCGCGCTGCTCATCAGCGTTCTCCTGACATCCGCCATTTATGTGCTGGTGGCCCTGTCGGTGATAGCCCTGAGCGATCCGGCGGAACTTGCGGACAGTGATTCTCCGCTCGCTGATGCGGCGGGCGCCGTGGCGCCCTGGCGGGGCGGGGCGCTGGGCATCGCCGCGCTGTTCGCGACCGCCAGCACGGCGCTTATTTCCTTTATCAGCATCAGCCGCATGCTGTTCGGCATGGCGCGCGAAGGCGACATGCCGAAACCGCTGGCGCGCATCTGGACAGCCCGGAAAACGCCCTGGGTCGCGGCGCTGGCGCTGTTCGGCGTCGCCTGCATGCTGCTGCCGCTCGGCGAGGTAAAGATCGTGGCCGGCGTGTCGTCGTTCGGGGTGCTTGTGGTCTTTATCGGGGTGCAGGCGGCGATGATCGCGCTGCGTTACCGCCAGCCCGCCAGACAACGGCTGTTCCGCGTGCCGTTGTCGATAGGCAGGCTTCCGGTACTGCCTTGCATCGGCATTCTGCTTACGCTTTCGCTGCTCACGCAGTTTCCGCCGGTCGTCTATGCCGTAGGCGCGCTGGCGGCCGCGTTTGGCGCGGCTGTGTATTATTTGCATCGCAGGGCATAGGCGGCACGGAAGGCAAAGCCATGAAAAGCTTTTTTTCGTTCGTCGTCTGCCTGTGCGTGATTGCCGTTATGGCGCGTGCCGAGGATACGCCGGTGCGCGACGGTAACCTGCGCGTGACCACCGTGGCGAAAGGGCTTGAGCATCCCTGGAGCCTGGAATTTCTGCCGGACGGCCGCATGCTGGTTACTGAACGTCCGGGGCGGATGCGTATCGTGTCCGGCGACGGCAAGCTTTCGCAGCCGCTTTCGGGCGTGCCCGAAGTCTATGCCGAAGGGCAGGGCGGGTTGCTGGATGTTGCGCTCGACCCGCAATTCGAAAAAAATCACATTATTTATTTTTCCTTTGCCGAGGAAAAAGGCGGCGCGGCAGGCACGGCGGTGGCAAAGGCAAAGCTGGAAAAAACCGGTCTGCAGGACGTGCAAATAATTTTTCGTCAGCAACCGAAAGTAAAAGGAAAAAATCATTGGGGCTCGCGCGTTGTCGTTGACGGCAAGAATATGCTTTTCATTACGCTTGGCGAGCGTTTCGACTACCGCGACAAGGCGCAGGATATGTCGACGCATTTCGGCAAGGTGGTGCGAATCCATACCGACGGTTCGGCGCCGAAGGATAATCCTTTCGCCGCGCAGAAAGACGCGTTGCCTGAAATCTGGTCCTATGGCCACCGCAATATACAGGGCGCCGCCATGAACCCCGCGACCGGCGAATTATGGACCGCCGAACACGGGCCGCGCGGCGGCGATGAAATCAATATCGACCGGGCCGGAAAAAATTACGGCTGGCCGAAAGCGAGTTACGGTTCGCATTATTCCGGCGAAGCCATTCCCGACCAACACGCCGGGCAAGGTTTCGAGGAACCGGTATTTCACTGGAACCCGTCCATCTCGCCATCCGGCATGATGTTCTATACCGGCGACCGTTTTCCTGCCTGGAATGGCGATTTGTTTGTGGGTGCGCTCAACGGCATGGCGCTCATTCGCCTCGACATAGAAAACGGCAAATCGGCGCGCGAGGAACGCCTGCTGCAAAAAATGGAGGAACGCATTCGCGACGTCAAACAGGGGCCCGACGGCCTGATATACATCCTCACCGACAATGAAAATGGCCGTATTCTG
Organism: Bdellovibrionales bacterium; assembly: GCA_050248075.1. Lineage (GTDB taxonomy): Bacteria > Pseudomonadota > Alphaproteobacteria > UBA9219 > UBA9219 > JBFWTA01. The sequence continues at coordinate 10,173 of JBFWTA010000019.1, forward strand.
CGCGTCGAACCCGAATAATCGAAATTGAAATCCTGCCCGGATTGTCTAAAGTCCGCCATCAAGGATGGGTGGCCGAGTGGTTGATGGCTCCAGTCTTGAAAACTGGCGTGGGGGCAACCCCACCGTGGGTTCGAATCCCACCCCATCCGCCAGCCTTCGCAAGCGCAGCGCCGCGAAGGCTGCCGCGGCGTAGCCCGCAGGGCGAAGCCGGGCTCTTGCCGCTTGCGCTTGCTACGGCTCGGCAAGCCAACCTGTAGACGGACAAGAAAAATGAAATACGTCTACATCATTCAAAGCCTTCCTTATCCCGAGCATTTTTATACGGGAATAACGGATAATCTGCGCCGACGGCTTGACGAACATAATACCGGCAAGCTTCCCAACACCGCACGATACCGCCCCTGGAAAATGAAAACCTATATTGCCTATGACGATGAAAAGCAGGCGTTCGCTTTCGAAAAATATTTAAAATCGGCTTCGGGACGAGCCTTCGCAAAGAAACGGCTTTAGTTTGCGATATTATCGCGAATGCAGATCGCGCCGCCAAGGCACCACGCCTTAGCGCCTATGCGCTGTATTTAGCACGCCGACCTGCATAGCCTAGATGAAGATGAAAACCTATGGAGATGGCGCCTAATCTATCCCGCATCACTATTACATTCGGTACAAGTTACACATTATCAAGGCTAGGACTCCAGATCGGGATGGCCTTTGACTTCGACCACTTGCTTGATTTCTTCCTCACCCGATGGATTTGAAACGTAATGGATGATGCCGCCAGCGGTCGTTACGGATGCTGCGGAAGTACCGGCTATCATCACCATCGCGCCGCCGGGAAGTCCGTGAAAATGGTCTGCACTCGACATTGGTGCTGCACCGGCCCCGCAAGCGTATGTTAAGCCGATAGCGAATGTCGCGACTTTGGCGACGCCGCCATTGCGTAAGTCATCTAACGTCATTTTGTACCTCTTGGTTTGTTAAGGGCTGGTATAATATCATTCGGCTGGCCGGGCTTCAAATAACGTCCGGGCCGTAAGAAAATCGAGGCCAATTCGTGGTGGACTTTAGTTCTGTATAGCTTTTCAAGCCAAAAGACGGGCAGGCGTTTGCCTGCCAGCATGGACCGGATCTGGACAGGGGCGAACCGCATCGGCCTTGCCAAAAAATCCTCATGATCTATACCGGATAAAAACAAAGGGACAACCCGATGCTTTGGGTCATCCGCGAATACATCCTGCTGTTTTTCGATATTGCGGCCTTTCTTGCGGCGATCGAAATCGGATTCCGCTTCGGACGGCGTTACAAGGCGGGACACGACAAGGAACTTGCTACGCATGTCGGTGCGCTGCAGACCGCCATACTCGGTTTGCTGGCGCTGTTGCTCAGCTTTACCTTCGCGATGTCGATTTCGCGTTTCGACACGCGGCGCGAAATGGTTCTGGAAGAAGCCAACGCCATCAAGGCCACGTATCTCCGCGCCCAGTTTTTGCCGGTTGAGCAAAAAGAAGAAGTTTCGCGCCTGCTGAAAATATACCTCGATGCGCGGGTCGATTTTTACAAAACCTCGACCACGCCCGCACGAATGAAAGACGCGGCGGCCAAGGCGGCCAATGTCAAGGACCAGCTTTGGACCATCGCCGTAAACGGCATGCAGAATGCGCGCGTGCCGGTGGCGGTCAGCCTGTTCGCCCAGTCGTTGAACGCCATGATCGACGCCAATGAAAAACGTTATGTCGCGCTCGAAAACCATGTGCCGGATGCGGTGATTGTATTGCTTATTTTCGTGGCCACGGTGGGCATGGGGTTTATCGGCTACGGTTATGGCCTGACCGACAAGCGGCGTCACGGTTCGACGGCTCTTTTTGCGGTGCTGATCGCCGTGGTGCTGACGGTCATTCTTGACATCGACCGGCCGCAGCGCGGCTTTATCCGCGTCAACGAGGGCAGTTTGCTGCGCCTGCAACAGGCGCTGGAGCAAGATTCCGAAACGCCGGTTCCGGGTGATTAAAGGCTGCGTCCGAAAGGCCCATTGCCGCGCCGGGCCGGTTCCTGTCTAATTATCCGGTCGTTCGCGTCAGGAGAAGTAAAATGCCGAAATTTAAAACCGCCATAATCGTTGGAAGTCTTCGCAAAGATTCCATCAACCTCAAGCTGGGCAAGGCATTGGCGAAACTTGGCGGCGAAAAATTCGACGCGCAATTCGTGCAGATCGGCGATCTACCGCTGTTCAGCCAGGATCTGGAGGCGAATTTTCCGGCGCAGGCCACGCGCATGAAAAACGAAATTGCCGCAGCCGATGCCGTGCTGTTCGTCACACCGGAATATAACCGCTCCATCCCCGGCGTGCTTAAGAACGCCATCGACTGGGGCAGCCGCCCGTATGGCAAGAATTCCTTTGCGGGCAAGCCGACGGCGATCTGCGGTGCCTCGGGTGGTTCGCTCGGCACGGCCTGCGCGCAGCAGCATCTGAAGCCGGTCCTGATTTATCTCGAAGCCTTGCTGATGGGCCAGCCGGAAGTTTATCTGCAGTTCAAGGAAGGCGCGATCGACGCCGAAGGCAATATCGCGGACGACGGCACCAAAAAATTCCTGCAGAAATTCGTGGACAAATTTTCCGTCTGGGTCGAGCGGTACCGGGCATAGGAAACGCAGTTGAAGCGGGCGAGCACTTAATTTTACAAGCCAAGGCTATGTATTATCCATTTTTTATTAATTGCTTATATAATATGCATATGTAGCTGTATTCAGAGCGTCCTTATAATGGATTTAACATGCTTCTGGGGTCGGAGCAGACGTGTGCCAATATCGGCTTTGTAAAAACTGTCGTCGAAGAGGTGTCGGCGCCGATCCTGTTTCTTGCGCCGTCTGATTTGCTCGTCGACGGCAGCGATTACAAAAATTTATCTTCCGGCAGACGGCAAAGACTGCGTTCGGCTGTTTCCGCGAAACTGTCGGACGTTATTGACCGACATTGCGGAGAGCATGCGAACTTTTTTCGCAAAAATATGTTTCTTAATCGTACCTTTATAAAAGACGCGTTACCGAAAATTATAAATGGCGAACCTTTTGGCCTTGCTTTCAAGCATGATGAATCATTCGAGATTACGAACGTGCTTCGACCGGGCTTGATTTATGTGCCGGGACAGACACTGGATCCGGCGGAATTTCTGGCGTCTACGGCCATGCTTAGACGCGAAGACATAACCTGTCATGCCGGGCCACAAAAATTCTGGCAGACTTTTATAGCCGGACATGAACTTTGGCATCTTGTGAACCTTGCGGCATTTGCTGATCCAGGCGATCTTCCTGCCGTTCTCGTGCTGCACAATAAGCAAAAATCCGCCCCGAACGATTTTCAGCTCTATGATGAAAGCATGGCGGACGTGTGGGGATATACAATGGCCAAAGACGAAGATCGGGACGGTACATTGTGCGATCTCTATATCAGCGCGCGCTTGATGGGCGCTATGCATGCGGAAGGCGCGGCGCCCAGTCATCATACAGCATTACCGCTGCTGTCGATATTTCAGAAAGGCTATTTTCCAGACCCCGCTCTCGTCCAATCCTGCATGCAGGACCTTATGATCCGGGCGAATGGTTCGGCGCTTCCCATGCTGATGCCGGGGTATGGGCCTCACACATCTTTAGATGAGGCAGTAGCATGGCAGGAAGAGCATGGCGCCCTGAGGCCTGCTGAACTGGCGCGCGCGCTTATGCATATTCTGGAATCCGAAACAAATACCACCCCGCTTCAGCGCTATACAGTCCAGGCTTCGCTGGCATCTATACACAGGCTTTGTCCGGATGCCCTGAGAGATTTAGTCAGAGATAAAGGAGACATATTTGCCGAGGCGTCAAGTGCAGCCCTGCCGGAGTTGCCTCCCGCCGAAGCCTGCTATCAGATACAGCTACCTTCAGTGCTTAATCTTCTGGATGTACCGCAGAGAGATCGTGCCCGGATTCCTCCGTATAATGCGGGACCGCAGCAGTAATCACCACCGGCTGTAATACCCGCCAAAGAACATCACCGGCGGGTAGGGCGCGGAGGCAAAGCTGACGCCGCTGCGGCCATTGGCCAGCTGTTCGCAGGAATAATCGCTGCCATCCAGCGAGACGTTTTCGATCAGATATTTTGGCGGTGCGGCGAGAAACGAAGTTTTGCAGCCGTATATGGTTTCATCGTAGTAGTTAGGGTTATAGATATGTGTATAGCTCCAGCTCACAAGGCGCTTTCCGTCGGTCAGGCGCGTTTCCGTCATCGGCGGACCCCAGGCGAGCAGCAGGCTATCCAGCGGCTGGTTGCCCCATTTATCCCATAGCATCTGTCGCGTTTCCGCGACGGGCGGCGCGGTCGCGCAACCGGCGAGGCCGAGGATCAACACGATAAGCGGAAGAATTGGCGGGCGGCGATGCATATGTTTTAATCTAGCAAATGGCGCTGCGACGCGCCACGTCCGATATGACGCAGGAAAACATGAGCAAAGCCTTTATCAAAGAGAGCAATGGCGGCGACGATGACGATGCCGACGACGCGGATGTCTTGCCGGTCAATACGAAAAACTATGTCACGCCGCATGGTTTCGCGAAGCTGAAGGACGAGCAGCAGCAGCTGTGGAATGTCGAGCGGCCGAAGGTCGTCGAGACCGTGTCCTGGGCCGCCGGCAACGGCGACCGGTCGGAGAATGGCGATTATATTTATGGCAAGAAACGCCTGCGCGAAATCGACCGCCGCCTGCGCTATCTCAACAAGCGCATCGAAAACGCCGAGATCGTCGATCCCGAAAAACAGAAAAGCAGGAACCAGGTTTTTTTCGGCGCGACTGTCACTTTTCTTCGCAAGGACGAAAAACAAACCGTCACCATCGTCGGCATCGACGAAGCCAACATGGCCGAAAATAAAATCAGCTGGCTGTCGCCGGTGGCAAGGGCGCGGATGAAGGCCCGGCCTGGAGATGAAGTTGAGTTAAAAACACCCTCG
>JBFWTA010000020.1:0-14539 GCA_050248075.1 Bdellovibrionales bacterium
GCGCCCGACTGCGCCATCATGTAGACGGCGTTGATGAGGCCATGACCGGTGTCGGAGATGCCCTTCATCATTTCGTCGGCGACGCGTTCGGTGCAGTTCGACCACACGTCGACGACCTTGTTGTATTTTTCGCCGCGGGTGATGAGGCCGTCCTGATACTGTTGCTCGTATTCCTTGACATGGTCCTGCGCCTTCTTGATGAGGGCGTGCTTGGCGTTCGGAATGACCAGGTCGTCCTTGCCGAAGGAAATGCCGGCGCGGCAGGCATGGCGGAAACCGATGCCCATCATGCGGTCGGCGAACAATACGGTCTCCTTCTGGCCGCAATGGCGGTAAACCATGTCGATGACGTTGGTGACGTCCTTCTTGGTCAGCACCCGGTTGATGAGGCTGAAAGGAAGGTTCGGATGGCGCGGCAGGATTTCGGACAGCAGCATACGGCCCGCCGTGGTTTCCACGCGGGTCGTGAGCGGCCTGCCTTCCGGATCGACGCCGTGATAGCGCGCCTTGATTTTCGAATGCAGCGTGATCGCCTTGGCGGCCAGCGCCTGTTCGATCTCGCTGATATCGCCGAACACCATGCCCTGCCCCGGTTCGTTTTCGCGGGCGAGGGTGATGTAATAAAGACCGAGCACGATATCCTGCGACGGCACGATGATCGGCTTGCCGTTTGCGGGGCTGAGGATGTTGTTGGTCGACATCATCAGCACGCGCGCTTCCAGCTGGGCTTCCAGCGAGAGCGGGACGTGCACGGCCATCTGGTCGCCGTCGAAATCGGCGTTAAAGGCGGTGCAGACCAGCGGATGCAGCTGGATCGCCTTGCCTTCGATCAGCACCGGCTCGAACGCCTGGATGCCGAGGCGGTGAAGCGTCGGCGCGCGGTTCAGCAGCACCGGATGTTCGCGGATGACTTCTTCCAGAATATCCCAGACTTCAGGACGTTCCTTTTCGACCATGCGCTTGGCGGCCTTGATGGTGGACGCCATGCCATAGAGTTCGAGCTTGGCATAAATGAACGGCTTGAACAGCTCCAGCGCCATTTTCTTCGGCAACCCGCACTGATGCAGCTTGAGTTCCGGACCCACGACGATGACCGAACGGCCGGAATAGTCGACGCGTTTGCCGAGCAGGTTCTGGCGGAAACGGCCTTGCTTACCCTTCAGCATGTCGGAGAGCGATTTCAGCGGGCGCTTGTTGGCGCCGGTGATGACACGGCCGCGGCGACCGTTGTCGAACAACGCATCGACCGATTCCTGCAGCATGCGCTTTTCGTTGCGCACGATGATGTCGGGCGCGCGCAGTTCCATCAGGCGCTTGAGACGGTTGTTGCGGTTGATGACGCGGCGGTACAGATCGTTGAGGTCCGAGGTCGCAAAGCGGCCGCCATCGAGCGGCACGAGCGGACGCAGTTCCGGCGGAATGACCGGTACGACTTCGAGGATCATCCATTCCGGACGGGCGCCGGATTCGATGAAGGCCTCGATAACCTTGAGGCGCTTGACGTATTTCTTGCGCTTGGCGTCCGACGTCGTTTCGGCGAGGCCTTCGCGCAACTTGACCTTTTCTTCGCCGAGATCGATGCCCTGCAGCATGAGCTTGATCGCTTCTGCGCCGATCATGGCGGTAAAGGCGTCGTCACCGTATTCTTCCTGGGCCTTGAGATATTCTTCTTCTGTCAGAAGCTGGCGCATCTTGAGCGGCGTGAGGCCCGGCTCGGTCACCATGAAGTTTTCGAAATAGAGGACGCGTTCGAGTTCCTTCAGCGTCATGTCGAGCAAGAGGCCCACGCGGCTCGGCAGCGATTTCATGAACCAGATATGGGCGACCGGCGAGGCCAGTTCGATATGGCCCATGCGTTCGCGGCGCACCTTTTGCAGCGTGACTTCGACGCCGCATTTTTCGCAGATGATGCCGCGGTATTTCATGCGCTTGTACTTGCCGCACAGACATTCGTAGTCGCGGATCGGGCCAAAGATGCGGGCGCAGAACAGACCGTCGCGCTCCGGCTTGAAGGTGCGGTAGTTGATCGTCTCCGGCTTTTTAATTTCGCCGTAGGACCAGGAGCGGATGCGCTCGGGCGACGCGATCGAGATGCGAATCTGATCGAAAGTCTGCGGCTGGCTTTGCTGACTGAAGATGTTCATCAAGTCGTTCATCTAGTACTCTCCTGCTTGCGCCGAATTAGCTGGTTAATTCTCGTGCCCTTAAAACCCTTCGATCCGTCCTCACCGCAGCCGGTTCCGCCCCGCTGCTTCCATTTATTGTTTCCGCACCGTTTGCATGGTGGCTTGCCCCATTTCCATTCGGTCTTTCGTCTGCGGCATTCAAAACGATGTAACGGCTTACCATGGAAGGTTGTCTGCCTTTTCTGCCCTGCTGTCTCTGCCCGATCGGCTTGTCATGCGTTAAACGATCCCGCTTCTGCGCGTCACTCCAATCCTCATAGGTGGCTATAATGCCATCGAGAACCATCTTTCCAAGCGCCCGATCAAGGGCCTGTTCTTGCCCAGCTGCCACTTGAACGACACGCGCCCCTGTAACTACACCTGTTCCATTACGAACTGCGCTTACGACACCGCCAAATGTACCTACCTGACTTCCCACCTCGGCGGCAGAGGCACGATAAGCTTCACTTACATCGTCGACAGGGCGAATCTCCAATGGCACCCCGGTCCTTCTGTAATTCTTCTTACCCATTTTACCCGCCCTGAAATTTTTATTTCTGAAATTACCGCCCGCTGAAATTAACACTTCTCTACTTTTAGACCGGTGGCCCCGGATATATTTTTCGTACTTCGTCTGACGTCAGCTTTCTCATACCCGTGTGAAAACCTGGTTCCGTAAGCGTGAAATCAAAAACTTCAGCTGCGGTCATTCTCACAAGCATCGTGCCAAACGGTCGTTTACACCCCATATCCGCCAAGGAATTACAAGCCTGCACTTCGACACTTTTTCCATCGATACGTTGCCTTAGGCGATCCGCCATTCCCCTTTTAAAGCTCAGGACAAAATAGTCCCCTGCACCTTTAGACATATTCTCACCTTAAAATCAGAACTTAAAATACTTAAGCACTGCTACCACGACAACGAACAAGTCAATTCGGTCGCCGTAACTCGGGGCGAAAAATCCTGGCACCATGCGGATTGCCGGGATATTTTTCCCCGACATCGAAATCGGCAAACGCAAGAGCTTCGATCAGTCCATCATTCTGCCGCATGTTTAACGCAATGTCCCGGGCTACCATTGTAAAGGCTGTCGCAAGACCAGTCTTCCTATCGAAAAGGCTAAGCAGGCCGAAAACCACGTTCGGTTCTACGGGTGTATCCTGAACTACCGGAAACGCTAAAGGTTGATAATGAACTTTTTCTCCTTCGGCATTATAGCGCCCCACGATAATGGCGATACTATCGGCCAAGGAAGGAAGTTTTCCTTCCCGCAATCCCCAAACCGAAACCGACGACTTTAGGACTTCCGCGGCGCGAAGCGGATCGCGGGTAAACAAGGCAAAAGTGTTGCCGCTGTCGCCAATATTGACGGGTATCGAGCGCCCATCCCCGTATTGCAAAGCCGTTAGCGGTAAAGCAATCATCTATGGTCCTTGCCTACTCCGCACTTTCCGGCAGGGCCGGCGTCGGCTGGTTGTCGTTGCCGCCCTCCGGGGCCGCCAGACGCTTCTGGTCCAGTTCGACGTTGAGGCCCAAGGAACGAAGTTCCTTGACCAGCACGTTGAAGGATTCCGGAATGCCGGCTTCGAAGTTGTCTTCGCCGCGGACGATGGCTTCGTAGACCTTGGTACGGCCGGAAACGTCGTCGGATTTGACCGTGAGCATTTCCTGCAACGTGTAGGCGGAACCGTAGGCTTCGAGCGCCCAGACTTCCATTTCGCCGAAGCGCTGACCGCCGAACTGCGCCTTGCCGCCCAGCGGCTGTTGCGTCACCAGCGAGTACGGGCCGATGGAACGCGCGTGGATCTTGTCGTCCACGAGGTGGTGCAGCTTGAGCATGTAAATATAGCCCACCGTCACCTTGCGGTCGAACGGTTCGCCGGTGCGGCCGTCGATGAGCGTGGACTGGCCGGACTTGTTGAGACCGGCGAGTTCCAGCATGCGCTCGATATCCGCTTCGCGCGCGCCGTCGAAGACGGGCGTCGCCAGCGGCACGCCGACGCGAAGGTTGCCGGCGAGTTCGACGACTTCCTCGTCGGACAGATCGGCCACGTCGCGCTTGTAGGCTTCCTCGCCATACACGGTCTTGAGCTGGCTGCGGACGTCCGCAAGGCTGCCGCGCTTGCCGCCCGAGGACTGATAGGCATTGAGCGCCTGACCGATCTGACGGCCGAGATTGGCCGAGGCCCATCCCAGATGCGTTTCCAGAATCTGCCCCACATTCATGCGCGACGGCACGCCGAGGGGATTCAGCACCACGTCGACCGGCGTGCCGTCTTCCAGATACGGCATGTCTTCCACCGGCACGATGCGCGAGATGACGCCCTTGTTGCCGTGACGGCCGGCCATCTTGTCGCCGGGCTGCAGCTTGCGCTTCACGGCCACGAAGACCTTGACCATCTTCATCACGCCCGGCGGCAGCTCGTCGCCGCGCTGGAGCTTGGAGACCTTGTCCTCGAAGCGTTTCTTGAGGGCGGTGATCTGATCGTCGAACACCTTGGCGGCGCCCTCGATCTGCTCCATCACCTTGTCGTCCTTGATGCCGATCTGGCGCCACTGGCCGCGCGAATATTCCTCGAGGATTTCCTCGGTAATCGGCTTGCCGGTCGGGAAGTTCTTGGGGCCCGAGGCGGCTTTCTGGCCGAGCAGCTGGTCCTTGAGGCGCGCGAAATAGGAACGCTCCAGAATGGCTCGTTCGTCGTCGCGGTCCTTGGCGAGACGTTCGATTTCGGCCCGTTCGATGGCGACGGCGCGCTGGTCCTTTTCCACGCCGCGGCGGGAGAAGACGCGCACTTCGACGATCGTGCCCGTCACGCCCGGCGGCAGGCGCAGCGACGTGTCACGCACGTCGGCGGCCTTTTCGCCGAAGATGGCGCGCAGCAGCTTTTCTTCCGGCGTCATCGGGCTTTCGCCTTTCGGCGTGACCTTGCCGACCAGAATGTCGCCCGGGTTCACTTCCGCGCCGATATAGACGATGCCGGCTTCGTCGAGCGCCTTGAGCGCCTCTTCGCCGACATTCGGGATATCGCGGGTGATTTCTTCCTGGCCGAGTTTCGTGTCGCGGGCCATGGCTTCGAATTCCTCGATATGGATCGAGGTGAAAACGTCGTCGCGCACGATACGTTCGGAGATGAGGATCGAATCCTCGAAGTTATAGCCGTTCCACGGCATGAAGGCGACCAGCACGTTGCGGCCGAGCGCGAGCTCGCCGAGCTGCGTCGAGGGACCGTCGGCGATGATATCGCCCTTCTTGACCTGATCGCCGACCTTCACCAGAGGGCGCTGCGTGATGCAGGTGCTCTGGTTCGAGCGCTGGAACTTGAGCAGGTTATAGATATCGACGGTCGGCGTGTTCATGTCGGCTTCTTCGGTGGCGCGCACGACGATGCGTTGCGCGTCGACCTGGTCGATGACGCCGGAGCGGCGGGCGGCAATCGCCACGCCGGAATCGCGGGCCACGATGCCTTCCATGCCCGTGCCGACCAGCGGCGCGTCGTTCTGCAGCAGCGGCACGGCCTGACGCTGCATGTTCGAGCCCATGAGCGCGCGGTTGGCGTCGTCGTTTTCAAGGAACGGAATGAGCGCCGCGGCGACCGAGACGATCTGTTTCGGCGAGACGTCGATGAAGTCGACGGCTTCGGGCGCGAGCGTGATGTTTTCACCGCCCTTGCGCACGATGATGGTTTCGCCCTGCAGCTTGCCGGTCTTGTCGATTTCGGCATTGGCCTGGGCGATGGCGAACTGGCCTTCTTCCATCGCGGAAAGATAAACGACTTCGGGCGTGACCTTGCCGTTTTTCACGCGGCGGTAGGGGCTTTCGATAAAGCCGTACTGGTTCACGCGCGCATAGGTGGCGAGCGAGCTGATAAGACCGATATTCGGGCCTTCCGGCGTTTCGATCGGGCAGATGCGGCCGTAATGCGTCGGGTGCACGTCGCGCACTTCGAAGCCGGCGCGTTCGCGCGTCAGGCCGCCCGGCCCGAGGGCCGAAACGCGGCGCTTATGCGTGATTTCCGACAGCGGGTTGGTCTGGTCCATGAATTGCGACAGCTGCGAGGAGCCGAAGAATTCGCGGACGGCCGCCGCCGCCGGTTTCGCGTTGATCAGGTCGTGCGGCATGACGGTGTCGATTTCGATCGAGCTCATGCGCTCGCGGATCGCGCGTTCCATGCGCAGCAGGCCGAGGCGATATTGATTTTCCATCAATTCGCCGACCGAGCGCACGCGGCGGTTGCCCAGATGGTCGATATCGTCGATTTCGCCACGACCGTCCTTGAGATCGCACATGATCTTGAGGATCTTGAGAATGTCTTCCTTGCGCAGCACGCGAACCTGGTCGTCGGTCTTGAAACCGAGGCGCGCATTCATTTTCACGCGGCCGACCGGCGACAGGTCGTAGCGGTCGAGTTCGAAGAACAGGCCGCGGAACATGATTTCGGCCGATTCCAGCGTCGGCGGTTCGCCGGGGCGCATGACGCGGTAAATGTCGACCAGCGCTTCCTCGCGCGTGGAATTCTTGTCGATCGACATGGTGTTGCGGATATAGGGACCGATATTGACATGGTCGATGCCGAGAACGGGCAGTTCCTTCACGCCCGCCTCTTCGAGCTTTTCGAGCGTATCGGCGGTGAGTTCGTCGCCCGCCTCGAAAAGAACCTGGCCGGTCTTTTCGTCGATAAGGTCGGCGGCCAGGTATTGGCCCGCCAGTTCCGTCGGCTGAAGCAGGATTTCCTTTACGCCCTGCTCGACCAGCTTCTGGCCGAGGCGCGCGGTCATCTTGGTGCCCGCTTCGGCGACTTCCTTGCCGTTCTTGGCGTCGACCAGCGGCGCGAGAAGCTTTTGGCCCTTCATGCGCTCCGGATTGAACGCGGTGGTCCAGCCGTTCTTGGCGTGCCTGTAAATGACGGTGTCGTAGAAGGCGTTGAGAATTTCTTCCTTCGTCATGCCCTGGATTTCGGCGGGCTGCAGCGGCTTGTTTTCCTTCTGGCGCTTGGCGCGAAGCTTTTCCGTCGCGTCGCTGTCGAGCGCGTAAAGAAGCGACGTGACCGGCAGCTTGCGGCGGCGGTCGATGCGCACATAAAGGAGATCCTTGGCGTCGAATTCGAAATCGAGCCATGAGCCGCGATACGGAATGACGCGCGCGGCGAACAGGTATTTGCCGGAGGAATGGGTCTTGCCCTTGTCGTGATCGAAGAACACGCCGGGGCTGCGATGCATCTGGCTGACGATGACGCGCTCGGTGCCGTTGATGACAAAAGTGCCGTTGGCGGTCATGAGCGGCATGTCGCCCATATAAACGTCTTGTTCCTTAATGTCGCGGATCGACTTCACGCCCGTGGTTTCATCCACGTCGAACACGGTGAGGCGCAAAGTTACCTTGAGCGGCGCGGCATAGGTCATGCCGCGTTGCTGGCATTCCTCGACGTCGTATTTCGGAGTTTCCAGTTCATAGGACAGGAAATTAAGAACGGCGCGTTCGGAGAAATCGGAGATCGGGAAGGCGGAAGACAGCACTTCCTGAAGGCCGACGCGCTGGCGCTTTTCGGGCGCGACGTTCATTTGCAGGAAGTTTTCATAAGACAGGCGCTGCACCTCGATGAGGTTCGGCATCTCGGCTACCTCCGGGATGCGTCCAAAAGAGCGGCGGATCTTTTTACGGCCCGTAAAGCTCTTGCTCAGATTGATGCCGATCGATGCTGCTGTCGTGCTCGCCATGCTCGCCCCTTCATGCCTGCCCCGCTGAAAATCGGGGCGCGTCAAGTGAAAATATGACCATATCGAAAAGTAAACAGCACCGCGCGGCGATACGAGACCATTTCTCGTTCGCTGGAGCGGAGCTGCTTTCATTTCAGCAATTTGTTACCCGTAATATGGCGGCTATGGCGGGGCTTTGCAAGGGTTAATTTACGAAATCTTGATGAATTATCAGGCGATTGCAGGCACAGCGATTCTATCGGTAAAACAGCCAAAAAGTCGAGCGCCCCGGTGTCGCACGCACCCCTGTTACCCGTATTTGGTACCACAATGCTGGGTACCGCTGAAATTATGTCCAGCCGGAACGGTGCAATCCCCCTCCCCTCGAGGGAGGGGTCAGGGGCGGGGGTCCGACGTTAGCCCGGGAGTCGGACGTAGCGACAAATCCCACCGCCAACATCCGGCCCATTTCCTGCCCCCTCAAAAAAGGGACGGCTCCACCCCGATACCACCACCCGCAGCTAAATTTTTTCCAGCCGGACGTAATTCTTCCCCGCGATGCCACATTTACGAATGCCTTATCCCCCCGCCCCTCCTCACGCATCGCGATTTTATGGGCAGGAATGCAAAAGCTTGAGGGAGTTAAAGACTCCTTCAACGCCGCCCTCAACAACAATGGAGAGAACCATGAATTTCGGCCGCGGACTTTTGCTCTGGCTTCTTGGCATTCCCCTTCCGATCATTCTGATACTGGCGCTTTTTTGGCGCTAGGCGAATAAAACAACACAACACGGAGGATCAAGCCATGCCGAGCGTTACACCTTCTTCCGCTTACGCATCCGACGACGACGCGTCGGCTCTTTCCAGCGTAGCCTGGGCCGCCATTTTCGGCGGTGCGCTAACCACCATCGGGATAGGCTTTATCCTGTCGCCTCTCGGCGCGGCGGCGGGGCTCGGCGCCTTGTCGCCCTGGGAACCGCGCGATATGGATGCCGCCAAGGCCGTCACGGCCATGGGCGCCATCTGGTTCGTGCTCGTGCAATGGATCGCATCGGGCGTCGGCGGGTACATCACCGGCCGTATGCGCACGCGGTGGTTCGGCGCGCATCAGAACGAAGTGTTTTTCCGCGACACGGCGCATGGCTTTTTATCGTGGGCGACGGCCACGGCGATTGGCGCGGCCGTGATGGCGGGCCTTGTGGCGCATGCCGCCTCCGGCGCGGCGTCTGCGGCGGGCAACCCCGGCAACATGCGCATGGCGGAAGCGTATTACACCGACACCCTGTTCCGTACCGGGCAGCCCGCCACGGAGATAACCCGCGACGACCGTTCGGAAGCGGCACGCATTCTCGCACGCGGCGTGGCGACGGGCGAAATGCCGGCCGGCGACCGTAATTACCTGTCGCAGCTTATATCCAGCCGCACCGGCATTTCGCCGGCCGAAGCCGACCAGCGCATCACCGACGCGATCAACGGGCAGAAAGAGGCCATGGAAAAGGCCCGCAAGGTAGGAATGGTGACGGCTCTGGTGGTCTGCCTGTCGCTCCTCATCGGCGCCCTCATCGCCAGTGCCGCCGCCGCCCTCGGCGGCATGCACCGCGACGAGCATTACAGCACCGGCGTGATCGGGATTGTAACGCGGCGGTAGTTTCCGGTGCCGCCGGCAAGGCGTTTACGATTTGGCAGCCAAATATACATGCGCCTCATCCAGCCAAGTCAGGCCCCATTATTATCTGCAAGCGGACACACAGGACGTGGCCGCGAGAAATACGGCGCCCCGTCAGCCGGTTAAAAACCAACCAGACATACCCCAAAACGGCAACAACTTCCCCATGCTGAAAAAATCTCAAAATAATGGGAAATAACTGTTGACGCGTGTGATATGCACATATATTATCCCTCCCATGGCTCTTGAGCCCGGCAGTAACCGTTCGCCGGCGCAAGGATTAGGGGCATGAAGGTCGCGGACTTGTTGCCGGGCCCTATGCAAATCAACGCGTGGTTTCTATGTGGCTTGCACCGGCAGCCTGTTCCCCGCCGGATGCACCTTTATATGTCAGCATCTGGCGGGGCGGCAGGTTTTTGCTGATGAGGGGGCCAACGCAAGAACAGAGTTCCGTTCTTTCTGAATCAATCCCCCGCCTGACTCCCTCTGAAGGGGGAGGAACCCTTAAGGCGATGGCGGTCAAGAACGGATTGGGATTTCTGCAAAGGCAGGAATTTTTTCACAAATCCCCTTCCTCGCGGTTTTCAGCGAGAATTCTCCGCATGCGTTCCTCCCCCCTCGAGGGGGAGGACAGGAGAGGGGGCAAGACGTTAGCGTTGAAATCTGTCGTTACGTCCAACTTCCAGGCTAACGTCCGGCCCCCTCCCCTAACCCCTCCCTCAAGGGGAGGGGAACTGCACCGTTCCATCTGAAAAAAATTTCAGTAACGACCGGCACCAGCTGCAGGGTTCCTCCCCCTTGCCTGTCCCGCCGAAGCTCGCAGAGCGCAGGCGGAAGGGGGAAGACGCAAAAACTTGGCGTTACGCAGTAACGCCTTGCTTTTTGCTGATGAGGGGGCCGACGCAGGAACGGAGTTCCGTTCTTTCTGAATCAATCCCCCGCCTGACTCCCTCTCAAGGGTGAAAGAACAAATGCCCAACGCGGAATTTTTAATCCGTTCAAGACCGGCATTGCCTTACGGAGTCAGCCTTTAATTTGCGGCAACGGCACGCAGCGATGCGGTCAGTTTTTCGACGGCGGCGCCCCAGTCATGGGGCGAAGCCTGCCCGAATATCCGAGCCGAGGGATACCACGGATTGTCCTCGCGATTCTGAAGCCAGCGCCAGCACGGATCGAAGCGCGACAGGACCCAGACCGGCTTGCCGAGCGCGCCCGCAAGATGGGCGACGGCCGTGTCGGCGGTAATGACGAGATCGAGTTGTTCGACGATGGCGGCGGTATCGAGGAAATCGGTGACTTCCGGCATCAGATCGATCAGGCGATGGCGCAGGCCGCATCGATCGATCTGCGCGGCGGGCGCGCCGTGCTGGAGATTATAAAACTGAATACCCGGCACATCAAACAGCGGCGCAAGCTGCGCGAGGCTCAGGCTGCGGCGGCGGTCGATCAGATGCGCATCGATATGCTGCGTGCGCGGGCTGCCGGCCCAGACAAGGCCGGCCTTGAAATCCGGCGATGAAACTTTCGGCGCCCATTTTTCACGCGCGGCATCGTCGACGAATATATAAGGCACGTCGGCGGGAATATTATCGAGGCGCGCGCCGAACAGGCGCGGCAGGCTCATCATCGGGACATGCGCGTCGAATTCATCCTCGCGCGCGGCGGGGGTCACTTCGTTTATAAAGGGGCAATTGCGCAGCAGCCGCACCAGCGGCTCCGGGCACTGCACCATGACATCGGCGCCGCGATCCCGGCACAGCGCGGCGTAACGCACGAATTGCAGCGTATCGCCCAGCCCCTGCTCGCTCCAGATCAAAAGACGCGCGCCATTAAGATTGCGGCCGTCCCAGCGGCGGGTAACAAAGGGCATAGGCCCGCGCTTGCCGTGGCTGCCGAGACCGCATTCATGCAGGTTCCAGCCCTGCTCGTACTCGCCGAGCGCCAGCAGCGCGAGCGCCTTGTTCCATTTCGCATCGTTAAGATCGGGCTTAAGGCGCAGCGCTTCATCATAGCGCATGACGGCTTCGTCGAGCTTGCCGCAATCCTGCATCAACAGGCCGAGATTGGTAAGCGCTTCGGCGGAATCCGGCTTGAGGCGCAGGGCTTCTTCATAGGCCTGCATGGCCTCGGCATGGCGGTTGAGATCGCGCAGCGCGATGCCGAGGTTTATAAGGGCTTCGGGATAATGGGGATGAAAATCGAGCGCGCGGAGATAAAGCTCCACCGCTTCCGCCGCCCTGCCCTTCCGGCGCATCAGGTTGCCGAGATTGTTAAGCGCCCGAAAATTGTTCGGATCGACAACAAGAGCGCGCTCGAAATGCGCGGCGGCGGCATCGGGCTTGTCCTGCAGCACGAGGGTGATACCAAGATTGACCAGCGCCTCGCAGAATTCCGGCCGGAGGCGCAAGGCTTCTTCGTAATGGCGCGCCGCCTCGTTGTAATTTTTTGTCAGGCGCAGTGCGTTGGCGAGATTAAGATGCGCCGGCGCATAATCGGGCTGCAGGCGGATGGCCTGGCGGTGCAGAACGATCGCATCGTCAAAGCGCCCGCGCTCGAAATAGGCGCTGCCGAGATTGTCGAGCGCCTGCAGATAGTCCGGGTCGATCTGGACCGCTTCCTCGTAACAGCGGATCGCTTCCTCGAGATTGCCGAGATTGCGCAGCGCGACGGCGAGATTGTTCAGAGTCTCCGCATTTTCCGGCTGAACGAACAGCGCCTGCCGCAGGCATGCCACCGCGCGGTCGAGGCGATTGGTCTGAATATAAAGCGCGCCCAAAAGCCGCAGCGCATCGGCATTGCCGCCTTCATGCTCCAGAAACTGCAGATAATCCCGCTCGGCATCGGACATCCTGCCCGCCCGGTGATGGAGCGTCGCGCGTTCGAGATAAGGGTCAGCGGATCTCATCCCGCGATATGATCATGCGAATCGCCGGGTGCCAAGACATGAAATAAAAGATTAAAATTCCGACGTCCCGTTATGCAAAAGTATAAACCAGAGGTTTCATCGCGCGATCATAAACATTGGCCGCACTGCGATACGCGACCGTGAGTAAACCTGTGTGTTGGTAAACGAAAGCATCTGCCTGGCCGCCAGCGGGGGCCCGGAATAATCCCCTGCGCTTTTCAGGGGATTTTCTGATGGTATTTCCTATCACTTCACCTGATGCATTAGCATGTGTAACTTCTATAGGACCAAAATTATCTTGCCTGGCAATACGCGAAGTGCCCAGCAATTCTCTACCGGTAGCATCAAAATGTTGCAAAACAGCGAATCCATTGGATTTTTCATGGCCGGTTGTCGTCAAAGCGATCAGCGCCTCTCCAATATAATGCGCGGCAACAGAACCCTTAGGTAGCCCGGAAGGAATAGATCCTGGATCGAAAATGAGTGAAACAGCCTTATCCGGATGATGATTTATTCTTTGGACCGACGCATTAGATGACAGGCCTGAAGCCATCTGAGACCACGGACCATCGTCTGCCGGTCGCGTGTTATCTACTAAGTTGAGAGCATGGCTGTTCATACTATTTCCCTCCGCCGCTCGGCTGCGAATGATGGATTTATGATAAGCCGAAACCAGGAAAGTAAATACCGGAAACAACCGACTCACCATTAAGCCATTGCATTTTAATGCAATTTATCGCTCCTGCACCCGCGGTCCGGCGGGACAGCAGGATCAGCCGTGATCAAAATTGGCGAACTGCGCAGACCGCAAGGTGTCCTGGATGGCATTGAGGTCCCTTAGCGCCCCCGCACCGGGCATCAATGGCAGGCGCTCATCCATTACCATCTGCCGGGCGGCGTCTGAGAATTCAGTCAAAAACTCTGTCGCAATTCCAGGCCTGGTGTCTCCTGTACCCAATAGCTCTTCTATAGACATTGCAGTCTGATACGGCCCGGCCGCCGTCAGCTGGCGACTTAGATCGGTACCCTTAGTTCGAAGGTTTGTCGCTGCCAGCGCCGCCCCAGGCCACCCCAACGAAGATGTCAAAAAGTCCGGTACGGCGGCTGTAAAACTGGCCACATTTTGGTTCAGCGCCTCGATACCGACAAAGTCAGGGCTGCCCATCTTCAGGGCCAAGGCCGGCAGGTCCTGGGGGACTGCAATCTGTTCGGCCAGCCGACCAAAATCGGATTCAAGCGCTGCCGGACTTTCAGCGATACCATCCGGGATGGCGACCATTTCAGGCTGTATGAGTTCCCCGCTTTCCTGAACAACCGAAGCGGTTATGCCAGCTTCATCAGATGGCTGTTCCGAAAGTGTGGCTGCTACAGCCACGGAATCTGTTGCCACAGGGTCCGATGCCGTTTGCGCGTTCTGTGTCAATTCCGCATGCGCAGTCTGTACCGTATCAATAGCCGCCTGCAATTCGTCGGCTGTGAAGGACGTTTCGTTTACACGGTTTAGTTCAACAATGAATTGCGGATCGCCCATCAGATTTTGGATGGCTTCAAATATCTGCCCCATATAAGCCGGACCGTCTGCTCCCATAGCTGAATCTTGCGCCACGGCCTCAGCTTGCGAAGCCGGTTGGGTTTCCATGTTAGCGGCGGCCGGTACAGCTTCGGGATTTGAAGGTACGCCGGCTTGAGCCGTTACCGTTTCAGGTGACGGCTCGATCGCCGGAGCTGGCTCTGTCTGCGTACCGAACGGCGTACCGCCACTGCCGGCAATGCCGTGTTCCGTAACATCCGGTGATGCAGCCTCCGCCAGTTCCGGTAGCGAGAATGGAACCTCTTCCGTCACAGGCGGACTCGTAATAGACACAACTACCGGCGGCTCGCCAATATAATTGACCACGGGTCCAATACCACCGGTAAGTCCAGCCCGGTTGGCCTCACGCATAGCCTGGAACCCAAAACTATCCATAACCGAGGAGATGCCGCGCCCAAGATCAAGCCCGGTGCGAACCATCACCGCACGCGCCAGAGTCGATAGGGCCTGAGTTACTTCACTGATGGTCGCAGCATTCGGATCAATCATGCCCCCTATTTTGGATCCGACCACGGTT
>JBFWTA010000021.1:0-14480 GCA_050248075.1 Bdellovibrionales bacterium
GGACATGACAGGATGCTCCGGATGCGAAAGAAGAATGATGGGGATCAGGCCAATTCGGTTTTGGTCGCCGATGGGGCCGAAGCGCCGGCGGCCAACGCCGCCAGCATGTCATCGACGCTGGTAACGGTAGTAAACAGATCAAGGTCTTTCCGGGCGGCGAAGTTCTCGGCAACCATATGGCCGATCAACTGGATCAGCGGATTCCAGAAGCCGCCTTCGTTATAGATAATGATCGGTTTTGAATGCAGGTGCAGCTTTTTCCATGTAATGATTTCGAAAGTTTCATCGAGCGTGCCGAGACCGCCCGGCAGAATGACGAAGGCGTCGGAGTTTTCGACCATCATGCGCTTGCGGGTATGCATATCCGGCACGACATGAAGCTTCGTGAGGCCTGTATGCTGTATTTCCTGGGCGCGAATATGCTCCGGGATGATGCCGACAACTTTGCCGCCCGCCGCGAGCGCGGCATCGGCGACAATTCCCATAAGGCCGACATGCCCGCCGCCATAAACAAGGTCCAGGCCCCGTTTGGCGAGGGCGGTGCTGACTTCGAGCGCGATTTTTTTGTAATGCGGCGACAGATTGTTGGCCGAACCGCAATAAACGCAGACAGATCTGAGTGGCAAGTTACAACCCTGTTGTGTGCTAATGAAAGACATGACGACAGCTCCACGTATATGGTAACCTGAAATTGGTTAAAATTATCCCTATGGAACCTGGGCGCGACCCTATGATTCCATTGCGAAATTTAGGATTGCATGTTTAATATGCGGGCTAAATACAGGGGTTTCCTCGAGCAGACTGGGCCGAAAATGGACTCTCTTTTACGTACCCTCAGGCTAAAGGACGCCCTGCAATACATCCATGCGGCCGGCGTGGTGTTCATTATCGGCTTTATGATTGTGACCCTGCTGCTGGCTTTCGTAAGCGGCTTTCTTTTCGTTATCGGGTGTATTCTTACGGCCTGGTGCATTTATTTTTTCCGCGATCCGCCGCGGATTGCCCCCACGCGTGCGGGGTTGATAGTGAGTCCCGCAGACGGCCGCGTGGTAGCCGTCGCGAAGGTCAAGCCGGCAGCCGATCTGGGGTTGGGCGAAGAGGACCGCTGGCGCATCAGCATTTTCCTTAACATCTTCGATGTGCATGTGAATCGCATGCCGGCGGATGGCAAAGTTGCCGCGCGCCATTACCGGCCGGGCAAGTTCGTCAACGCCGTTCTGGACAAGGCGAGCGAGGACAACGAGCGCATGGCGCTGGTGCTCGAACTGGGCGGCGACCATCCCTATGTCGGCAAGACAATGGGCGTGGTGCAGATCGCCGGGCTTATTGCGCGACGAATTGTTTGCGATGCCGGACGCGGGCATACCTACAAGGCCGGCGAGCGTTACGGCATCATCCGTTTCGGCAGCCGCGCGGATGTTTATCTGCCGGTTGGCGTGCAGCCGCTGGTGGCGGTCGGCCAATACATGATCGGCGGCGAAACGGTAGTGGCCGACTGCCAGTCGAGCGAGCCGCCTCGTAAAGGCGAGCTCCGCTAATGGCGCTGGGGCTGCGCCCGCGCAAGGACCTGCCGCTTACGCGGCTGCTTCCCAATTTGCTTACGATGCTGTCGCTGTGCTGCGGCCTCACATCCATACGTTTTGCCATCAACAGCCAGTGGGAAGAGGCGGTGCTGGCCATCGTCTTTGCAGGCCTGTTCGACATGATGGACGGCCGCGTGGCGCGCATGCTCAACATAGCCAGTAAATTCGGCGCGGAACTGGACAGCCTGTCGGATGTCATCAGTTTTGGCGTCGCCCCTGGTTTCGTCATGTATATCTGGGCGCTGCAGACCGATCATCGGTTCGGCTGGATCGCCGTGCTGGTTTACGCCGTCTGCGCGGCGTTGCGGCTTGCGCGATTCAATACGATGCTGGATGACGCGGCGGCGCCCAAATGGACGAAAACCTATTTCACCGGCGTTCCGGCGCCGGGCGGGGCGGGGCTGGCGATCCTGCCACTCACGCTGGTGCTCGAATTCGGGCCGGATGTTCAGTTGCCGTCCCTGGCGATTGCCCTGTGGCTGATTATTGTCGGCGGGTTGATGGTGAGCCGGCTGCCGACGCTTTCTCTCAAGGGCTGGCGTGTCAAGCCAGTCTGGGTAGCGCCGATTTTCGGGCTGGCTGTTCTGCTGCTGGCGGCGCTGATTACGGATCCGTGGCTTACCCTGTCGGCAATCAGCATCACATATGCCCTCAGCATGCCGGTAGGATGGTACAGATACCGCAGGCAATCACGGCGCGAGGGCGGCGCAGGTGCATAAGCACATTGAAATCGACATACCCAGAGGCGGTCGCCTGAAAATCGGCAACGACCTGCCACTAACGCTCATCGCCGGACCGTGCCAGCTGGAATCCCGCGCGCATGGGCTGGAAATGAGCTCGGCGCTGGCGGAGATCGCCGAAAAATTCAAAATCGGGCTTATTTACAAGACGTCCTTTGACAAGGCGAACCGCACTTCCGCCAGAACGGCGCGCGGGCTTGGGCTTGAGGCGGCGCTGCCGATCCTTGCCGATATTCGCCAGGCTTCCGGCTTGCCGATCCTTACGGATGTGCATGAAAAAGAACAATGCGCGCCGGTGGCGGAAGTGGCCGATGTTTTGCAAATTCCCGCCTTTCTG
The DNA here is from genome assembly GCA_050248075.1 of Bdellovibrionales bacterium. Taxonomy (GTDB): domain Bacteria; phylum Pseudomonadota; class Alphaproteobacteria; order UBA9219; family UBA9219; genus JBFWTA01. The sequence continues at coordinate 2,661 of JBFWTA010000021.1, forward strand.
TGCCGCCAGACCGATCTGCTGCTGGCGGCCGGGCAGACCGGCAAGGTCGTGAATGTAAAAAAAGGCCAGTTTCTGGCGCCATGGGATATAAAAAATGTAGCGGCAAAGGTCGCCTCGACCGGGAACGAGCGGATACTGCTGACCGAACGCGGCGTGAGCTTCGGCTACAACACCCTGATTTCCGACATGCGCGCTTTGCCGGAAATGGCGAAGACCGGATACCCTGTCGTGTTCGACGCCACCCATTCCGTCCAGCAGCCGGGCGGCAAGGGCGACACCAGCGGCGGCCAGCGTGAATTCGTGCCGGTTCTCGCGCGTGCCGCGGTTGCGGTCGGCGTCGCGGCCGTGTTCATGGAAACCCACCAGGACCCCGACCACGCCCCCAGCGATGGGCCGAACATGGTGGCGCTAAAGGAATTGCCGGGGCTGATCGAGCGGTTGATGGCGTTTGACGGGTTGGCGAAGAAGCAATGAGGTTATAGACTTACGCTATCCCCGCCCGCAGTAGATCGTGAATGTGCAATATCCCCACAGGCTTGCCGTTTTCCACCACAAATAACTGCGTATGCTTTTTGTCATTTAAGATTTTAATAGCCTCGGCGGCGAGCATTTCGGGGTGGACGGTTTGCGGGTTCCGGGTCATGACTTCGGCGGCTTTCTTCTGAACTAGATCGCCTTGCATATGCCGGCGAAGGTCGCCGTCGGTGATGATGCCGGTAAGGTTGCCCGCCATATCGACAATGCCCGCGCAACCGAAGCTTTTTTCGGTCATCACGACCAGCACATGGCTCATGAGATCGGTTTCCTGCGCCAAGGGAAGCTTGTCGCCGCTATGCATGGCGTTGCTGACGCGCATGAGAACCTTGCCGAGTTTGCCGCCCGGATGGAAATTACGGAAATCGTCGGCGGTAAAGCCCTTGCTTTCCAGCGCCGCGACGGCAAGGGCGTCGCCAAGCGCAATCATCATGGTTGTCGATGTCGTGGGCGCCAGGCCCATCGGGCAGATCTCGGCGACATTGGGCAGCAGCAAGATGACATCCGCTGCGCCCGATAGCGCGCTTTGCATGCGGGAAGTTATGGCGATCAGCGGAATGGAAAAACGCCGCGTATAGGCGACGAGGTCGGTCAGTTCCGCCGTCTCGCCGGAATTGGACAGGGCAATCACGCAATCGTCGGGCACGATCATGCCAAGGTCGCCATGGCTGGCCTCGCCGGGATGCACGAAAAGGGCCGGGGTGCCGGTCGAAGCCAGCGTCGCGGCAATCTTGCGCGCGATATGGCCGCTTTTGCCCATGCCGCTTACGACAACGCGGCCTTTGCAGGCGACGAGCAGGCGCACGGCCTTGACGAAATCCGCGCCGAGCTGGCTGGCCATCTCGGTGATCGCCGCGCTTTCGGAGATCAGCACCAGCCGCGCCGAAGCGAGCAGGGCGTTATCGTCGAGTACGGAGTTTTTCGGCAAAGGGGCGACCACGGCCATCAGGCGTTTCCTTATATTTCAGGGCATTATAGCGGTCCGGAGCGGGCGGAAACAAGGCAGGCGATAACATGCCGGATGGTTATTAGCCCAATAAAATCAAGGCCTCGCTACGCCGACCAGAAAGTAAAGCCCGATCCCGCAGGTAAAGATCATGCAGCCATAGGCGGCATGCTCGATGGCCGCCCATTTAAGGGAACGGTGCTGGCTGTAGCTCCAGGCAAACAGGGCGCCGGCGATTACGGATAGCAAAGGCGAAACCCAGTTATGGAACATCACATGCACCAGTCCGAAGCAGAAAGCATTGATGCTGATCATGGCGGCACGCGTCGGGAACAGCGTGGCATAGCGGCGGTGGAAATAGCTCCGGAATACCAGTTCCTGCGGCAGGGCGGAAAGAATGGGATACAGGATCATCACCAGCAGCCAGAAGCCGGGCCGCTGCACGGGAAATGCGAACAGGCGCTGCGGCGCGATTGCGTCCGTGAAAATGACGATAAGGACGGTTGCGGCGATAAACCGAATCAGAGCTGCCTTTTTGTGCCGTGCCGGCCATTTTTTACCGTGCCACAATTCACGCCATGAGAAGCCCGGCACACGCGTCATTACAAAAATCGAATAAGCGGAAATCAGCCACAGGCAGATATGCGCGGCCATGCGTGTGGGATGCACGGCAAGGGCGAGCGGAATGCAAATGAACAGGATAAAAAATTCGAACCGGAGACGCGTGCGCATGAAGACCGTGTATTCCATTCTTGCCCGCATCGCGCCCGTAAAAATTTAGGGAGCATGATTTGAGCGGTGTTCGCCTTGCAAAAACAAACCCCGGAACCTGGCAGGCTCCGGGGTCGTTTCAAAACATTGCTGCCGTTGAAATCCGCTTAATGGATGTTCAACGGGAAGATGAAGTTGACGCTGGATGACGGTTCCGGCGCCGCGTAGTAAACGGGCCGTGGCGGACCGTAAATTACCGGTGGAGGCGGCGTTACCACCACGGGCGGTGCGTACACCACATGAGGGTAATAGTTATGGCGATGCGATTTACGCCATTTCCGTGCCTGGTTTTCGTGACGGCGCCAATCACGGTCATCATGGCCGTAACGGCGTCCGTGACGGTCGTCCGCTTGCGCGGGGCTGGGTACGGCCAGCACGGCCGTCAAGGCGATGCATAGGCCGGTTACAGCCAAACCCATACGATTTACCAGAGTTGAGGTCATTCGCGTTTACTCCCGGTTGATGAAAATTACTCGTTATCCGACGGCGCCGGCTGGCTCTTCTTGTTTTTGCCGGGTTCCATCGAGGCTGCCTTCATGCCGCGGCCTTCGAAACGGTCGAAGACGCTGTCGGCATTCTTTTTCTGCTCGGGCGACATGTCGTCATAGAGCGACTGGAACGCCGAGGCCATTTTCTTGATGCCGTTGGCATGGGCTTCGGCGATCTTTTCATAGGATTCCAGATCCTCCGGCGCGCTCATGCTCTTTGCTTCTTCATGGCGGGCTTTAACAAGTTCATGCATCTTTTCTTCGTTATCGCGCATGGTCTGCGCCACGTCGTTCCAGGCGCTTTCCTGTTCCGGCGTGATCTTGAGCTTGTCGTGCAGGTTCTTGATACGGTTTTCAACCCGTTCTTGCGGGCTCATATTACCCTCGCCCTTTTGACCGCGCTTGCCGGACCAAGTGATCTCGCCGACGCCGGAATTGCGATCCGAAGATTCATTTTCCGCAGCCGAACTTTTGGAAGAAGCTGCCAGCACGCCCGAAGGAAGCGCGGCAACGAGACCGCCAATAAGTGCGGCGGCGGCAAAGGCACGGGCGAAAGAAGTAGCGTAAGTCATGTTAAAGCTCCCGGGTTTTGTTTCGTTGTGACTTGGTGGAGTGGCTCGTCTAGACGGAAACAATTTAAAATTCGTTTTTGACCAATTTAAGGCCTGCAACGATTCAATTTAGCCATTTTTGGTAACGAAGGAGGAACAAGGCGGGCGACAGAAAATTTCGTGAAGCATTTTCTGCTTGGTTAACAGAGGCAAAATCCACTGTCGTTGCGGGTGAAATTAAATGTGGCAGAATCGAGCATTTACAACCTTTAGATGGTAAGTTATCATCCAAAAACATTAGCAAGCTGGGCACGTATTTTCAAAGCTCACACAAAAACAATGAGATAAGCGAGAGATAGAATGTCTGATTTTGGTCAGTCACTTGGTCTTGCGTTCGAAGATATCGAAAGTCGTTTCGGACGCGAAAACGCATTTGTAATTCTGCGCACGCTCGAACGATTCGAAGGCGTTGTCGAAGAGCGTGTCGCGAAACTATCGATCGACGAACGGTTCAAGAATGTCCTTCGTCTGATGAAAGAGAACATGCGTATTCAAACCCGCCATTAATTGGCGGAAACATACGGGAGGGGTGCCATGATTGTGGAGGAACTCTATAAACGCTATGGATCACATGTAGCGCGACGCGTGCAGCAGGAACTGTCCAACGCCGAATTCAAGGAAGTCTCTCTGGCCCACCTTGTCCGCTGGCTGGAAAAACGCGCCGAAGCCGCGCATAAAGCTTACCTCACCCGCCTTGAAAATCCACTCATCACCGAAGCCGACGAACTTATAAAAGCACTCTATCGCCGCTGGCAGAACGCGGAAGAACTGGCTTACGTCATCGCGATTGCCGAAGACGTGAACCAGCATGCCTATGCAGTGGCTCGGGCGGCGGCGCGCTAATTTTTATTGCGCCGCACAAATTTTTTTCTGAATTTTCGAAGCGTTTTTTGCTTGCTTGCAAAAACAAATATTCGATAGCGTAAACATTCGTAATTCATTGAGTTAGTTATGGATGTTCAATGTACAATTTATTTGCCGGTGACATTTTACCGCTCGATGTCATTATAAGGGTTCCTGAAACGCCAGACTTTATGCGTGTTGTAAGGGAATTCGATCTTGCTGAAGATGGCAAAATGCCCATTCAGTCTAATAAATTCCAATATATGCGCGCCCAGCTATTTGCAGATTCTGAGTTCCAAGAGCCGACACAAAAACTTCTCGATCTGACGGGGGGAGTTAAACCGGATTTTAGTCCTGGCGGCTCATCCGCAACAACAGTTATTACCGCAGCCAAGCTTGGTGTCGGTGCGCAGTTTTTGGGAATAGCCGGGCATGACCGGCTAGGAACCATGGTACGAAATTCTTTCCATGAAGCAGGCGTTGTCTTGCTTCCGGAAAACCTACCTGCTGTGGCGACTCCAAAATCGTCGACATCGTTTTGTTTCGTTAACACCGATAAAGAGGGAAAAGAGCGCACATCTTATGCTGTTTTTCGCGGAAATGCGCGCGACCTCATTACTCCCGACACTGTCACTACCAATATCATCGCCAAATCTGACGGCGTTTTTTGGCAATATTCAATGCTGGAGAAATTTCCACCCGAGGTTTCTCACTACGGAATTCTTTCCCAACGCTGGATGCAAGGGAAGGCCCTTTTCCTGGCGCCGCATACGAATGAAACGGTGGCACGCCATGAAGATACCCAAAAGCATATGGGGTATATTCTGCCCAGTGCCGATGTGCTGTTGGGCAGCGTAAAAGAATGGTCATGGACCTTATTTCCCAAAGTAGAAAATAAAAATATTAACGCTGAGCATGTTCTCGGGAAAATTCAAACGATTGTGGGTGGCGGTTTTCTGGTCGAAAGCGGCCATGCAGCATTTGGCGAACCGACCGCGTATATATCCCACGGTGCCGAGGGGGCATTCGTCGTAACGCCGAAGCAAATTGAACATGTGCCGGCGGGACCGCTTGAGCGATTTTTTTCTGCAGGGGGCGGCGGAGACACTTTGGCCGCAGGCTGTATAGCTGGTCATGTGGCTGGCATACCAGACAGGCAGGATATCTTGAGAATTGGCGTGGAATTAGCGGCGGCAAAAATCGAAACGACTGTTGGTCCCCGTCTGGAAGATCCATTGCGTGAGCTTATACGGCGCGATCCGGCGTTGGCCGAAAAATTTGTCAGCCATATGTTAAGACAACATCCCGATGCAAGATTTTATCGCAGGAATATTACGAAGGCTGACCAGTTGATTTTTACTTAAGATGGATTAGTGATAGTTATATAAAGTCCTCCTCCAAACCTCCCTCGCCCGCCGCGTATAAAATTTCACGTCAAAGCATTCATCCAGAATCTTCGGTTTTACGTGTTTCCGCACGGCCGGGTCGGCCTTGATGCGGTCGGGGAAGCTGGCGGCTTTGCCTTTTTGCAGGTCGTGCCAGACGGCCATGGCGTTAGCTTGCACGAGCTTATAAGCATCTTCCCGCGACATGTCCCCTTGCGTAAGGGCGAGCAAAACGCGTTGCGAGAAATGCAACCCGCCGAGGGATTCCAGATTGGCCGTGATGCGGTCCTTGTACACAACCATCCCATCGATAAGGCCGGTCAGCCGCGCAAGCGCGAAGTCGAGGGCGATGGTCGCATCGGGGCCGAAGACGCGCTCGACCGAGGAATGCGAAATATCGCGCTCGTGCCACAGCGCCACATTCTCCATGGCCGGCGTCACCGCCGCGCGCACGATACGGGCGAGGCCGGTCAGGTTTTCGGCCAGCACCGGGTTGCGCTTGTGCGGCATGGCGGAGGAGCCTTTCTGGCCCTTCGCGAAAGGTTCTTCGGCCTCGCGCACTTCGCTGCGCTGCAGGTGGCGCATTTCGATGGCGAAGTTTTCGATGCTGCTGGCGATGACGCCGAGCGTGGCGAAGAACTGGGCGTGGCGGTCGCGCGGGATGACCTGCGTCGACACCGGCTCCACGGCAAGGCCGAGTTTTTTGGCGACATAGGATTCGACACGCGGGTCGACGGTGGCGAAACTGCCGACCGGGCCGGAGATGGCGCAGGTGGCGATATCCTTGCGCGCCGCCTTCAGGCGCTCGCGGCCGCGGGCGAAAGCGGCGTAATGCGAAGCCAGCTTGATGCCAAAGCTGGTCGGTTCGGCGTGGATGCCATGACTGCGGCCGATGGTGATGACGTCGAGATTTTCCTCGATGCGCTTCTTGAGGGCGCGTAGAAGATTATCAAGGTCTTTAAGCAGCAAATCGGTGGCCTGCGTTAACTGCACCGACAGGGCCGTGTCCAGCACGTCGCTGGAAGTCATGCCCTGATGCAGGAAACGGGCATCCGGTCCGATATGCTCCGCAAGATTGGTGAGGAAGGCCAGCACGTCGTGGCGCGTTTCTTTTTCAATGGCGTCGATGCGCTTGACGCTCCATTTGGCCTTTTTACGGATATTGCGCGCGGCGGAGGCGGGAATAACGCCGATCTGCGCCAGGGCATCGCAGGCATGGGCCTCGATCTCGAACCAGATACGGAAGCGGTTTTCGGCTTCCCAGATTTGGGCCATTTCGGGACGGGAGTAGCGCGGGATCATGCGAGCCTTTGATGTGTTTGAGTTTCTTTCTTTTTTAGCGTTTTTTTGCACGGTCCGAAAGTAAAATTCCGGTTGCCACAAGCCGATTCAAAAGGCATATTGTCAACCCGTTTGAACGGGAACTCCCGAAAACTGAGGCTTATGACCAAAACGACGTCGCCAAAGCAGCGAACCGGTAAACTCGCGCCTAAAGACAAGCCGGCGGGCGCCACGGGAGTTTTGGTTCTTGCGGATGGCACGGTGTTATGGGGGCAGGGGCTCGGGGCCATGGGCTCCGCGGTCGGCGAGATCTGCTTTAACACATCCATCACCGGCTATCAGGAAATCCTGACGGACCCGAGCTATGCCGGGCAGATTATTACCTTTACGTTTCCACACATCGGCAATGTCGGCGCGAACGCGCAGGATACGGAAACTAAAACAACAGCCGCGCGCGGCCTCATCCTGCGTGCGCCGATCACCGGCCCATCCAACTGGCGTGCGGCCGAGCCTCTCGATGCCTGGCTCAAAAAGCAAAATCTCATAGGCCTTTCAGGTCTTGATACGCGGGCGCTGACGATTTTTATTCGCGACACAGGCGCGCCGACAGGCGTGGTTGCCCACTCGCCGGACGGAAAATTCGATCTTGAGGCCCTGCATAAAAAAGCAGCGGAATGGCCGGGGCTGGAGGGCATGGACCTTGCCAGGGATGTCAGCTGCAGAAAAACTTATGAATGGAGCGAAGGACAAATCGGACTTCCAGGCTCCATGCCGGCTATTGGCGGCAGTCATAAGGCCGAAACATTCCACGTTGTTGCCATCGATTACGGCGCCAAGCTGAATATACTTCGCTGTCTCGCCGATGCGGGATGCCGGGTGACGGTGGTGCCGGCCCAAATATCGGCAGAAGATGTCCAGCGGCTAAATCCCGACGGCTTATTCCTGTCGAACGGTCCGGGCGATCCCGCGGCAACGGGCGTTTATGCAGTGCCGGTGATAAAGGCGATCATGGACAAAGGCATACCCATCTTCGGCATTTGCCTTGGGCATCAGTTGTTGGCGCTGGCGCTGGGTGGAAAGACGCGGAAGCTCAAGCTGGGCCATCGCGGCGCCAATCAGCCGGTAAAGGATTTGCAGACCGGCCGTGTCGAAATCACCAGCCAGAACCACGGCTTTGTCGTGGTCGACGAAAGCCTGCCCCCAAATGCGGAAATCACGCATGTCAGTCTGTTCGACAAAACGAATGAAGGTCTGCGTGTCAAAGACAAGCCCGCCTTTTCGGTGCAGTACCATCCCGAAGCTTCCCCCGGCCCGCATGACAGCCATTACCTGTTTCACCGCTTCGTGGAGATGATGCAAAAGCATAAGTCGGAACGGAGGGCTGCCTGATGCCTAAACGCACTGACATAAAATCCATATGCATTATCGGCGCGGGCCCTATCGTCATCGGGCAAGCATGCGAATTCGATTATTCGGGCGTCCAGGCCTGTAAAGCTCTGAGGCAGGAAGGCTATCGTATCATCCTCGTCAACTCCAATCCTGCGACGATCATGACGGACCCGGAAGTTGCGGATGCGACCTATATCGAGCCGGTGACTCCCGCCATGGTCGCCAAAGTTCTTGAACGCGAAAAGCCGGACGCCCTGTTGCCCACCATGGGCGGCCAGACGGCATTAAATGTGGCCATGGCATTGGCAAAAGACGGCACGCTGGACCGGTTGGGTATTGAACTCATCGGTGCAAATCGTGCAGCCATTGAAAAAGCCGAAGATCGCCTTCTGTTCCGCGATGCGATGGAAAAGATCGGCTTGTCCTGTCCCAAAAGCCGCGTCGTGAAATCCGCAGAAGAAGGGCTGGAGGCTCTGGAATTTATTGGCCTGCCGGCGATCATTCGCCCCAGCTTCACGCTGGGCGGCACAGGCGGCGGCATCGCCTACAACCGCGCGCAATTCGCCGAAATCGTCGCCAGCGGCATCGCCGCGAGTCCTGTCGGCGAAGTTCTGGTCGAGGAATCCGTCCTTGGCTGGAAGGAATACGAAATGGAAGTGGTGCGGGACCGCAAGGACAACTGCATCATTATATGTTCCATCGAAAACGTCGATCCAATGGGCATCCATACGGGCGATAGCATTACCGTAGCCCCGGCCTTGACGCTGACGGACAAGGAATACCAGATCATGCGTAACGCCTCGATCGCGGTGTTGCGCGAGATCGGCGTCGATACCGGCGGTTCGAACGTGCAGTTTGCCGTAAATCCGGCGGATGGCCGTATGATCGTCATCGAAATGAATCCGCGCGTGAGCCGTTCATCCGCGCTCGCCAGTAAGGCGACAGGCTTTCCGATTGCCAAGGTCGCCGCGCGGCTGGCGGTGGGTTATACGCTCGACGAGCTTGCCAACGACATCACCCGCGTGACGCCCGCGTCGTTCGAGCCGACAATCGACTATATCGTAACCAAAATTCCCCGCTTTGCCTTCGAAAAATTCCCCGGCACCGATCCCACGCTCACGACCGCGATGAAGTCGGTCGGCGAAGTCATGGCGATAGGCCGCAGCATTCATGAATCTCTTCAAAAAGCCTTGCGTGGCCTTGAAGTAGGCCTGACCGGTTTCAATGAAATGCGCAGCCTGACGGGGGCGGATGAGAATGCCCTTATGGCCGCGCTTGCGAAACCGACGCCCGACCGCATCCTCGTGATTGCCGAAGCGCTGCGTCGTGGCGTTTCGGTCAAACAGATCAACGCCATCTGTAAATACGACCCGTGGTTCATCGAGCGCATCGCCGAAATTGTTGCCGCCGAAAGGAACGTGCGCGAGAAAGGCCTGCCAAAAGACGCGCAGGGATGGCAGCAATTAAAGCAATTGGGTTTCAGCGATCCGCGTCTCGCGCAGCTGGCCGGAAAGAAACTGCATGAAGTCGCTTCGGCACGCCGCAAACTGAACATCCGGCCGGTATTCAAGCGTATCGATACCTGCGCGGCCGAATTCGCTTCTCTCACGCCCTATCTCTATTCGACTTACGAAGGCAACGGCATCACCCCGGCGGCATGCGAGGCGCAACCTACCGATAAAAAGAAAGTTATCATTCTTGGCGGCGGACCCAATCGTATCGGGCAGGGGATCGAATTCGATTATTGCTGTGTGCATGCCGTTATGGCCCTGCGCGAAAAAGGCATCGAGACGATTATGGTCAATTGCAATCCGGAAACCGTGTCGACGGATTACGATACCTCGGACCGCCTGTATTTCGAGCCGCTCACGGCCGAAGATGTTCTCGAGATCATTCATGCCGAGCAAAAGAACGGAGAGTTGCTGGGCGTCATGGTGCAGTTCGGCGGACAGACCCCGCTCAAGCTCGCGCATGCGCTGCAGGAAGCCAAAATCCCCATTCTTGGCACATCGCCCGACGCCATCGACCTGGCCGAGGATCGCGAGCGCTTTCAGGCCCTGCTAAAAAAGCTAAAGCTCAGGCAACCCGCCAATGGCCTCGCACGAACCATTGCCGAGGCGGAAAAGGCGGCTGCGGCGATCGGTTATCCGGTTGTGGTGCGTCCATCCTATGTGCTCGGCGGCCGTGCGATGGAAATCGTATATGAAGTCGAGGCGCTGCGCCGCTATGCCGAAAAGGCGATGCACGTTTCCGCGGGCAATCCTGTGCTCATCGATCACTATCTGCAGGACGCGATTGAGGTGGATGTCGATGTCGTGGCTGATAAAAAAGATGTTTTTGTCGCCGGGATCATGGAGCATATCGAGGAAGCCGGCATTCATTCCGGCGACAGTTCCTGCGTGCTGCCGCCGCATTCCTTGCCAAATGCCATTGTAAACGAAATTGGACGTCAGGCGGAAATGCTTGCCAAATCCATCGGCGTCGTTGGCCTTATGAACGTGCAATTCGCCGTAAAGGACAAGGACATCTATATCCTTGAGGTCAATCCGCGCGCCAGCCGCACAGTGCCTTTTGTTGCCAAGGCCATTGGCATTCCTATCGCTAAAATTTCTGCGCGCGTCATGACAGGCGAAAAACTTTCCAGCTTCAAGCTGGCGCGGCATAAGCCAAAGCATACGGCGGTAAAGGAAGCCGTGTTTCCATTCGCGCGCTTCCCCGGCGTCGATGTGGTGCTGGGTCCGGAAATGAAATCGACCGGCGAGGTGATGGGGCTCGACAAGGATTTCCCGCACGCCTTCGCGAAGGCGCAGCTGGCTTCGAGCGTCAATTTGCCGCGTACGGGAGTATGCTTTATCTCGGTGAAGGACCGCGACAAGCAAAATGTCGTTCCCATGGCCCGTCAGCTTATCGGGCTTGGTTTCACGATTATAGCCACCGAGGGCACGGCCGCGGTGCTTCATAAGGCGGGCGTCGCCGTCACCCGCGTTAACAAGGTTTTCGAGGGGCAGCCGCATATTGTCGATACGATGATCGACCGGCAGGTCCATATGATCGTCAATACGACGGCTGAAAACGCCCACAGCCTGGCCGACAGTTTTAGCATAAGGCGTACGGCGCTTATGCAGGGAATACCGCTATATACCACCATGTCCGGGGCCAGAGCCGCGATAGCGGCCATTTCCGTACTGCAAACGGGGAGCCTTGAAGTTCGCCCGCTACAGAGTTATCTTAAGGCGTCCTGAACAATTGAAGGCCGCTTCGGCGCTATGGGCGCCGAGGGGGCTTTTTGCTTTTTGACGAAAGGCAAACATGACCGACAAAGTTCCCATGACGCTCCTCGGATTCGAAAAGCTCGAGGAAGAATTAAAACACCTTAAGGGTACCGAGCGCCCAGCCGTCATCAAGGCTATTGCCGAGGCTCGCGAACATGGCGATTTGTCCGAAAACGCCGAATATCATGCCGCGCGCGAACGCCAGAGCTTCATCGAAGGGCGTATCCAGGAGCTGGAAGATAAAATCAGCCGCGCCGAGGTCATCGACGTCTCCAAGCTTGACGGCAAGGATGTAAAATT
>JBFWTA010000022.1:0-14363 GCA_050248075.1 Bdellovibrionales bacterium
GCCAGCGGAGCTCCCGACAAGCCAATCGTCATAACGAACGGAACCGACGCAGGCCACAATGGCACCGCCATACTCGACGAGCAGAACCAGCGATACAATGGCGTTGTTTTGCACAACGTGAATCATGTTGTCGTGCAGAACCTCTCGATCCAGAACATCACGGATTCCGGGTTCAGCGTTAAATCGGCGACCGGCGGCGTCGTGATCCAGAACAACCGGGTGTATTCCGGCATGGGCCTCGGCAATGGCGCCAATGCACGCGGCTACGACGTGCGCAATTCCGTCGGCGCCAATGCCGTGATAGTGCGCAACAACAGCTACTCCACGCCGCCCGCCACCACGTCCCAAGCCGACGGCATCTGGTCGTCCGGAAATAACGGCGTTGTTTTCGAAGGCAACAGCATCGTCATATCCAACAGCAACGATTACGGCCACAGCGATAACATCCAATCGTACCAGGACATGAACATCACGATCCGCAACAATTATTTTTCACATCCCAACGGCGGCGCGAACAATCACGGCATGTGGCTCTCGGATGCGCGCGGAACGATCGCGATTTACAATAATGTCGTCGACATGCCGCGCGGCGACGAGCAGGCCATCACTTATTGGAACGAAACGGGTTACAGCGGACGCGCACTGGTATGGAACAATACCGTATACGGTGCGTACTTGTGCTTCCGGTTCGTTGCGGCGCCGGGTTCGGAATTAAAAAACAACATCTGCCACGCGGGACAGTCGGGCGTCGTATTCGAGAATGCCGCGCCGCCTGCAGCAAATATCGACCACAATCTGATCTGGGCGCCGACCGGCAATATCGCCGGCATCAATGGCAGCCCTAAAACCTGGGCGGAATGGCAGGCTTACGGTTTCGATCTTCATGGCATAAATGCCGCCCCGCAATTCGCTTCGGCAAATTTCTCGCTCGCTTCGACCTCGCCGGCCATCAATCGCGGCACGAATCTGGCGCAGGTGACCGCCGATTTTATCGGAACGGCAAGGCCGCAGGACGGGAGCTATGATATCGGCGCCTTCGAATCCAGGCTTGCGCCGCCGAACGACAGCAAGTCACCCTCCATGCCGGTGAATGTCACGGGCATCGCGGCTTCCGCGACGCAGATCAATCTCAGCTGGAACGCGTCGACGGACGCGCTCGGTGTAGTCGGATACAATGTCTATTCGGGCGGCATCAAGCACGCCACGACCGTTACGCCGGCTTTTGCGGACACCGGCCTTGTGCCGGGCATGTCCTACATTTATTCCATCGAGGCCGTCGATGCTGCAGGGAACGTGTCCGCGAAGTCGGCATCCATAAAAGTTACGACGCCCAAAGCCGGACAGTAATCTTAATACAATCCCCCCGTTCCCGTAGTCGATGGCGTTGTCCCGCTTGCCGCGGGATGTTCGACCTTGAAGTCGGGTACTGTTTCGAAAGCCGGCGCAAGGGCGGCAGGTTCGGTTGACGGCGGGTATTTCTGTTCTTGCGGCGCCGTGCCGTCGATAACGACCACATCGCCGTTGTCGTCATCCTGATGCGGGTCGATAGCCATGCCGGCTGCCGCGCCTTCGCTGGCCGAGCCTGTTACGCTGCCGTCGAGAACCTGGCGCATTTGCCCGTCCTGTGGCTCGGTGCCGGGGATATAGGCTTCCCAGATCGCATCCTTGTCGCCGACGCTGGCCAGCGCGCCGGTCGATGCGCTGATCCGCACCATGCGCAGGCCGGGCGGCACGCGGAACGGAATGGCGGGCTTGCCTTTAACCGCATCGGCCATGAATTTTTTGAAAATCGGAACCGCCACGCTGGCACCCGTTTCGTGCGAGCCGAGCGGATGCGGATCGTCAAAGCCCACGAACACGCCGCAGACAAGGTCAGGCGTAAAGCCGATAAACCAGGCATCGCGACTTTCATTCGTGGTGCCGGTCTTCCCAGCCAGCGGAATGCCCAAATCCCTGAGCTTGACCGCCGTGCCGCGCTGGACCACGCCCTGCATGATGGACACCATCTGATAAACGATGCGCGGGTCCTCGATCTGCGCGCGCGTATCCGGAATATCGGGCGGCTGCATGTCGGGCGACCAGGCGCTTGTCTGGCAGCCGGTGCATTCGCGCTGATCGGCGCGCCATATGGTTTTGCCGTTTCGGTCCTCGACGCGGTCGATAAGGCTGGGAACAATCCGCTTGCCGCCATTGACGATCATGCCATAGGCGGCCGTGAGCTTGAGCGGGGTCGTTTCCTTGGCGCCGAGCGAGAAAGACAATAACGAAGGCATGTCATCCACCACGCCGAATTTTTTCGCGTAATCGACGACGGCGGGCATGCCGATGGCGTTGGCGAGGCGCACGGTCATCACGTTGCGCGATTTTTCGATGCCGACGCGCAAAGGCGTGGGCCCGTAAAATTCCTGCGAATAATTTTCCGGGCGCCACAGCGGCAGCCCGGGGCCCTGGTCATATTCGAACGGCGCGTCGAGGATCAGGCTGGACGGCGTGAAGCCCTTGTCCAGCGCGGCCATATAGACGAACGGCTTGAAGGCCGAGCCGGGCTGACGCCAGGCCTGCGTCGCGCGGTTAAACTGGCTGATGCGTGCGCTGAAGCCGCCGGTCATCGCAAAAACACGGCCGGTATGCGGATCGAGCGCGACGATGGCGCCCTGAATTGTCGGCACCTGGCGCAGCGTAAAGGTAGCGGCCGGATAATCCTTGCCTTCAGAATCCGTCTTTACCTTCTCGACCATTATAATATCGCCGACCGACAGCACGTCGCCCGGCTTGCCGATCGCCGGGCCGAAGCGTTCGCCCGGATACTCCCTCCGCGCCCATTTAAGCTCGGACCAGGGGATGCGCCCGTTACGCGAACCGTCGGCGAGGGCGATACTGGCTTCATGCGGGTTGATGGCGATGACAACCGCGAGCAGCCACCCTTCCCCGCCCGGCGGCATCGGCATTTTCTGCAGCTTCTGCTGCCAGTCGGCAAAATCGGTGATATGCGCGACCGGCCCGCGCCAGCCACGTTCGCGGCGGTCGAAATCGATCAAGCCATCGCGCAGGGCGCGCGTGGCGAAATCCTGCAGCCTGGGATCGAGGCTGGTTTTAACCTCCAGACCGCCTTTCAGAACCTGTTCGTCGCCGTATTGGGCGACAAGCTGGCGGCGCACCTCCTCGGAAAAATAATCGGCATTGGCGGTTTCGGCTTCATCGCGGGTACGCATCGCCAAAGGCTCGCGCATAGCGGCTTCGGCTTCTTCGCGCGTGATCTTGTCGTTTTCGGCCATCCGGCCGATCACCCAGTTGCGGCGGGCAACGGCGGCGTCGTGGTCGCGCACGGGATTGTAATTGTTCGGCGCTTTCGGCAGAGCCGCCAGATAGGCCGCCTCGGCGATCGAAAGCTCGTCGAGCGATTTGTTGAAGTAATTGAGCGCCGCGGCGGCTATGCCATAGGAACGGTTGCCGAGAAAAATTTCATTGAGATAGATTTCGAGAATGCGGTCCTTGCTGAGCGCCTTTTCGATGCGCGTCGCCAGGATCGCCTCGCGCATTTTACGCGCGACCGACACCTCGTTGCTCAGCAGCATGTTTTTCGCCACCTGCTGTGTGATGGTCGAGGCGCCCTGGGGCCGCTTGTTGGTCGCGACATTGTGAACGTTTTCAATCGCGGCGCGCAGGATGCCGAAGAAATCGACGCCGCCATGCTCGTAAAACGACGCATCCTCGGCGGAAAGGAAGGCATCGATTACGCGCCTGGGCACCGCGGTAATGGGGATAAAAACGCGCTGCTCGGCGGCGATGGTCGCCATCATGCGGCCGTCATCGGCATAAATGCGCGAAAGGATCGGCGGCTGGTAATCTTTCAGATATGAATAATCCGGCAAGTCGTTGCTGTAATGATCATACACCAGCACCGCCCCGACCACGGCGAGGCCAAGCAGCAGCAATCCGGCGGTGAAAAGATGCGAGAGAAGACGCATGGGGCCTTTGGAAGCAGAATCAGAGTGGAACCTTAGCCCCCCGCTCCATGCTTTAGTAGTGAAACAATGAGGCAAAATCGTGCAATTCGGTTAAAAAGCCTTAAATAAATTAAGCCCTGCTTTACGAACGCTTGTTACCGTCGATCATTCGGCCGGCGGGGTGTTCCATGATGGTTCTCGAAATCATACTCGAAGACGATACGATGGCGGTGGCATTTATACTTTTGCTGTTCGGCAAGGGATTGCTGAAACTGTTTGTGTAACCGGCAATAGTTATCTCCTGCATTAGTCCCCGCGGCATAAGGACGAAATGGCCCGGCCCCGGATCCTGAAATAACATGCAGGCTCGAATAATGGGGGCAAAGCTGCCTTGCCGTTTATTTCACGGAACACGCCTCCCGCGCATGCTTATGCCATAATATCTTATAAAACCGGCCATTTATGACAAGAGGGTGCCGTCATGTTTACGATTATTTAGCATTAGGCTGATAGATTTTATTTGTTGGATTAGGATTAAATTTTAGAGAAATTTACGGAGAAGATTTTATGGCGGTTGACTCAATTAATCAAGGTGGTCAGGGCGCCGATCCTTCCAAAAACGCCCCTTCCACAGAACCTACCAATAAGCCTGGCTTCCGTTCTCGCGCAGCCTCTGCTGCTGGCCGCGCGGCTTCCAGTGTCGGTAGAGGCCTTTGGGGAATTGCCCGTAAAGGGCTTAAATGGGCGGGCATCGCCGGCCTGCTGGGGCTGGGAGCCGATTTTGCCTACAAAACGCTGTGGAAAAAAGAATCCATTCCTGAAGCCCTGAATAATACGGCCAAGGATAGCGTCAATTTTGTTACTCAGACTGTCCCCGACACGGTTAGCGAAACAATCAGCCCAGGCTCCAGCGAAACCTGGAGCGGCCATCGGGCCTACGGTTCGGAAAAATGGACCGCTCATGCCGATGCCATAACTAAAAAACTTTACGATCCTAAATCCGGCAAGTTTAATGAAACACTGATTGGCAAGGCGGGCATCGCGGGCGCCACGCCTGCCTATAAAATTATCAAGACGGAGGACGGAAAAGTATACATGCTTGAGGGGGAGGCCGTGGCCGGCAGCGACAAGGTCACATATCCCGATTCAGCCGATTCACCCGACAAACACATGCATTACATGGGCAGCGGTAAACAGGGCATTGCCGCCGCTGCAAACGCCATCAGGCTTCTGAAAGAAGGCAAGACGTCGGAGCTGCAGACTTTTCTTAACAGTTCGGTCGGCCCCCGGCCCGATACAAATCAGTACTCAATGGATGCCGTGCACAAATTTAATGAAGATTTCCGCATGGAAAATCTTGGTCTTCGCCCGGATCGTCACCACAGAGGCGGCGGGCAAGCAGGCTATGGGCAACCTAGCTACGCAGGTGGATTTCATCCCGGCTATTACGCTCCCGCGGTCGGCCCTGCCACGGCGGCAGGCTTGACGGCGGGTGCGGCCGTTCATAATGCTTTTGTGCGTCCGCTCGCAGAAATCTCGGCCGCTGGCACAGATATGGTAAATTCCGTGCCTGCATTTATCGCAGGTTCACTCGGAGCGCCTTTGCGCGTTCAACCTTCACTTTATTATCCTCCCTCATATGTTTCGGTTGCACCCGGCGGTCCAAGAAGTGCAAATTATGGTGCCATTAAATCTGAGGCATCGCCCGCCGCCGCACCCACGAACCAGATGGCGGCCAAGTCCAGTCCGCCACGCCAACCCGCCATGAGCTTCGACGCTCTCAACTCCGGCAGCGGCTGACAGCCTGCTATACGGCCAGCATAAATCTGCTACTAATTACTTACCGTTACCTATTTTAGGAAATCGAGGTTGTTTTCCTTCGGGCTTTTCGGTTATGATGGCCGGGTGATCGCGCAAAAGGCCGTTGAACCCCGAGCGGGCCGGACCGAATAGGCCGCGAGAATAAGAGGCAGGCAGCGCCCTATACACATAATGCGCGCCGCCGGCCATACAGTCGAAACAACGAATTTGCCGGTTATACGGCGCCAGCGAGGTCTATATCCACCTCCAGGGCGACGGGTCGGCGGGAGAAATTTAGATGACCAAGCGTATGCTTGTGGATGCCTCGCATCCTGAAGAGACCCGTGTTGCCGTCGTTCATGGAAACTGGCTAGGCGATTTCGATTTCGAGCGCGCCAGCAAGCAACAGCTTAAAGGCAATATTTACCTCGCAAAGGTGATACGCATCGAACCGTCCCTCCAGGCGGCTTTCGTGGAATATGGCGGCAACCGCCATGGATTCCTGCCCTTTGCCGAAATCCATCCCGATTATTACCGCATCCCGATGGCCGACCGGCCGCCGGAAGAAGACGACATGATGGACGAGGACGACACGGATGAAAGCACCGTCCCGCCCGAAGAAATCGCCGCCGCAGCCGCCGAGCAGCAGGCGCAGGATGCCGAAGACCTCCACGCCAGCGAACATCCCCATCATATTGCTGAAGAAGCGCCTGCCGACGAAACAGCCTTGCCGCCGCCGCCGGCTCCGCACCCCGGCGGTTTTGCCGAAACATCGCCGGTTTCCGAATTCGGCGCCGCCGCTGATAACGATCTCGGCCTGATAACCGATTTCGGCAACGCGGCCCTGACAGATGGCGCCGCTATTCCACCGACCCCGGTCGAAACCGTAGGCGGCGAAGTCGCCGAAGCCGGCATCGAGGAACGCCGCCGCCATCCGCCGCGCGTGCGCTATAAAATTCAGGAAGTGGTGAAACGCCGCCAGGTCATGCTTATTCAGGTGGTCAAGGAAGAGCGCGGCAACAAGGGCGCGGCTCTCACGACTTTCCTCTCTCTCGCCGGCCGTTATTGCGTTTTGATGCCGAACACCGATCGTGGTGGTGGCGTGAGCCGCAAGATTACAAGCCATCAGGATCGCCGCCGCATGAAGGAAATGCTGGACCAGCTCGAAGTACCGGACGGCATGGCGGTCATCCTTCGCACCGCCGGCATGGAACAGGAACCCGCCGAAATCCAGCGCGATCTCGAATATCTCCTGCGCCTCTGGAACGGCATCCGCGAGCAGACGCTGCAATCGACCGCACCCTCGCTTATTTATGAAGAAGCCAACCTGATCAAGCGCTCGATGCGCGATCTGTTTTCGCAGGATGTCGCCGAAGTTCTGGTGGCCGGCAAGCAGGGTTACGAACTGGCGCGCGAATTCATGCGCACGATCATGCCGGACCAGATCGAGAAGGTGAAACTCTATACCGATCCGATCCCCCTCTTCTTCCGCTTTAACGTCGAAAAGCAGATCGACAATCTTTATACGCCCACGGTCCAGCTCCGTTCGGGCGGGTATATCGTCATCAACCCGACCGAAGCCCTGGTGTCCATCGACGTCAATTCCGGCCGCGCCACGCGTGAACGCAATATCGAAGGCACCGCGCTCAAGACCAATCTCGAGGCCGCCGAGGAAATCGCGCTTCAGTTGCGCCTGCGCGATCTCGCGGGCCTGATCGTCATCGACTTCATCGACATGGAAGACGGCCGCAACAATGCCGCCGTCGAACGCCGCCTCAAGGAAGCTATGCGCGTCGACCGGGCGCGTCTGCAGATCGGCCGCATTTCGCCCTTCGGCTTGCTCGAGCTCTCGCGCCAGCGCCTGCGCCCGAGCCTGATGGAAATCAATTTCGAAAAATGCCCGCATTGCGCCGGGGTGGGCTATGTGCGCTCGGTGGACTCCGCTGCCCTTTCGATCCTGCGCATGATCGAGGAAGAAGGCATTCGCCACGGCTCCGTTGAACTCGCGCTGCATGTGCCGACCAAGATCGCGCTTTATATCCTTAACCAGAAACGCACCGCGCTGAACGACATCGAACGGCGCTATAACCTTCAGGTATTGCTGCACAGCGACGATGCCCTGGTGCCCCCGGACTTCAAGCTCGAACGCATCAAGGCCGATGGCGAACGCGTCGGCCCCGCCGTGGATGTCGACCAGATCCGCGCCGAAACCGAAAAAGAAGCGCCGCCGTCCTTTGCCGAAGGCGGACCCTACGTGCCCACCGAAAACGGCAATGGCCGGCAGCATCGCGAAGGTCATGAGGGCGGTGGCCGCCGCCGGGGGCGCTTCGGTTTCGGCCGCGGGCGCAACCGCAATCAAAGCCGCGACCAGCAACCGCATAACCCGCAGCCTCCCACCGCGGCCGCGCCGGGCGAATATGAGCCCAATGGCAATTTCGTCGAATCGCCGGTCGAGATTGACGATAATATCGGCAATGGCGGTCCGGTTCCCGCGAATGCGCCCTTTGCCGGGCAACCGGGCGATGCCGGCCCGCAGGATCAACATCGCCGCGGTCGCCGCCGCGGGCGCCGGGGTGGCCGCGGCCGCCGGGGCGGCGCCGACCGTCCGCCGCGTGAGGATGGGTTTCAGCCGCGCGACAATAATTTCCGTCCGCGCCACGAAGGCCGTAACCGCGACTGGAATCGAAACCAAGACCGCCAGCCGAATAATGCCGGCTTTGTGCCGCCAGTCGACGGCCTGCCGGGCGGAATTCATGAAATCGACACCACGCCGCGCGAGCCAGGCCCTGCGCCAGCCTATGTGCCGCCGCAGCAATCTCAACGTATCGAACAGCCCCGGCCTGCTATCGAGATGCGCCAGCAGCCGACACGGTCCGAACCGCGCCAGACCATATCTTCCGCGCCCTACGAGATCGTCGATCAGCCCTCGGAAAAGCCCAAGGGCGGCTGGTGGAAGAAATTAACCGGGCAATAAGCATTGCCCTGTTAAAGACATATCTTCCGTATCTAATACGCGCCGAGAGATGTTCATGGCTCAGGCACCGCTTGCATTTATTGCGTCCATGATGCGCAGGCTTGGAACCGCCGCCGCGGCGCTGGCGCTCGTGCTTGCGGTTACCCATAATTTCGGCTCTTTTCTCGAGGCGCGCGCCCAGGGCCGCGGCGAAAGCATCGAATTCATCCGCGACGCCGAAATCGAAACCTATCTGCACCGGCTGGCGGCCCCCATATACAGGGCGGCGGGCATAGATCCGCAAAGCGTGACGATCGTCGTGGTCAACAGCCCCGTCGTCAACGCCTTCGTCGCCGACGGCATGAACGAGTTTTTTTATACCGGCCTGCTGCAGCTTGCCGATACGCCCGAACAGCTGATCGGCGTCATCGCCCACGAAACCGGCCACATCTCCGGCGGCCATCTCATTCGCGGCCGCGCGGAAATGAGCAACGCTTCGGCCCAGGCCATTCTCGGCATGATCCTCGGCGCGGCGGCGGGCATCGCCGCCGGCAACGGCCAGGCCGCGGCGGGCGCCATCAGCGGATCGCAGCAGATTGCGGAGCGCAGCTTTCTGACCTTCAGCCGCACCGTGGAAGCCTCTGCCGACGCGGCGGGCATGTCGTTTCTCGACAAGTCGGGAGTTTCGACACGCGGCATGCAGGAATTTTTCGGCAAGCTGGAAAATCAGGAATTGCTGCCCTCCGACCGGCAAAGCGAATATGTGCGGACCCATCCGCTGACGCAGGACCGCATCGATGCCGTGCGCGATCACTTCGAGCATTCCTCCGAACAGCTCAAGACCGCGAAGCTGGATCAAAAATATTACGACATGCACGAACGCATGAAGGCCAAGCTGCTGGGCTATCTTCAGCCGGAAACCGCCCTGCTTCGTTACACCGACAACGACAAGCGGCTTCCCGCGCGTTATGCCCGCGCGATTGCCCTGTATCGCAACAGCCAGATCCCCCGTGCCCTGGCGATCATCGACGGCCTGATCAAACAGGAACCGGACAATCCGTTTTTCTATGAATTGAAAGCCCAGGTTTTATTCGAAAGCGGCAAGGGCGAGCAATCGCTTGAATTCTATAAAAAAGCCAACGATCTGCTTCCGAATTCCAGCCTGCTGCGCCAGGCATATGGCCATGCCCTGCTGGAAAGCAAGGACGAGGCCAATCTCGATCTCGCCATCAAGCAGTTGCTGGAAGCGAATCGCATCGAGGACCGCGAACCCATGACATGGCGCTTTCTTGCTTCCGCCTGGGGCCGGAAGGCGCAAATCACCAAAGACATCCAATACGAAGGTATGGTATCTTACGCCCTGGCCGAGGAAGCCGTGGCGCGGGGAAAAGACAAGACCGCCGGCGAACTCGCGCGCCGTGCAATGAAGGCCCTCCCTAAAGGCTCTCCCTACTGGCTGCGTGCGCAGGATATAAAACTCAGCACCGCGCCGGATGGGGATGAGGATAGCCGCAAGTCCCGCAATGACCGTGATCGTTGACTTAACGGTTAAAACTTGGTTCTGTCCCCTGCATCTTAACGGATCGGAGTAAATAACATGCGTATCTCGCCGTTGCTTCTGAGTGCCGCACTTCTCGCTTCCATGCCGGTCATGGCGGCCACGAACGCGGATGCGCCCAAGGCTCCCGCTCCGACACCGGCGGCGGCTCCCGCCGTCTCGCCCGCCGCAACCACGGCTCCGGCCGCATCGGTATTTTCCGACGCCCAGCGCAGCGAAATCGAAAATGTCGTCAAGGAATACCTGACGCAAAAAAATCCCGAAGTGATCATGCAGGCAATGCAGGAGCTTAAGAAGCGCCAGGAAGCCGATTCCGACGCGAAAAGCAAAAGCGCAATCACGTCCAACAAGGACAAGCTTTACAACGATCCCAACAGCCCCGTCGGCGGCAATCCGAAAGGCGATGTGACGGTTGTCGAGTTTTTCGATTATCAATGCGGCTATTGCAAGATGTCCCAGCCGACCGTGGAAAAGCTGATCAAGGAAGATAAAAACGTAAAAGTGGTCTACAAGGAATTCCCCATCCTCGGACCGGCTTCCACGACCGCCACCAAAGCGGCGCTGGCCAGCGTCAAGCAAAACAAATATGAAAAGCTCCACGAGGCGCTGATGACCGAAAAAGGCCATTTCACCGATGACATCGTCTACAAGATCGCCAAGGATGCCGGCCTCGATGTCGAAAAGCTCAAGAAGGACATGAATGACCCGTCCATCGACAAGATGATCGAGGCCAATATTGCCCTGGGTACCGAAATCGGCGCGCGCGGCACGCCGACATTCATCATCAATGACGAGCTTTTCCCGGGCGCCATGGAATACCCGCAACTTAAGAAGGCGGTCGAAGACGCGCGCACGGCCGGCAAAAAGCCTTAAGTCGGATCATCGGCCCATCCTATGAAGAAAACACTGCCGATCCTCGTTCTCAACGGCCCCAATCTCAATATGCTGGGGGTCCGCGAAACGAGGATTTACGGCAAGGCCACGCTCAAGGATCTCGAGACCCTGTGCCAGAAGACGGCCAAAAATCTTAAGGTTAAGGTCGACTGCCGGCAAAGCAACCTTGAAGGCGAACTGGTCGAATGGATCCAGAAAAGCCGCAAAACACACAGCGGAATTATCATTAACGCCGGCGGCTACAGTCACACCTCGGTCGCCCTGCTGGATGCCTTGCAGGTTTCCGAACTCCCGGTTATTGAAGTGCATATTTCGAACATATACAGCCGCGAACGCTTTCGTAACTCTTCCTATATCTCGAAGGTCGCGCGCGGCGTGATTGCAGGCCTGGGCATCGAAGGTTACGCCTGCGCGCTGCAAACTATGGCAAAGTGGATTTAATACGGGTGGTTCATGGCAAACGGAAAAGATAACAAATTCGATCTCGACAGCGCCCTCGTGCGTAAGCTGGCCAGGCTTCTGCAGGAAACCGGCCTGAGCGAAATCGAATATGCCGAAGGCGACAAGCGCATCCGCTGCGCCAGCCATACCGGCGTTGCCGCGCCCATCACCCATGCGGCTCCGGTCGGCCTGCCGGTTGCCGCATCCATGCCGGCTGAAGCCAAACCCGCCGCGCTGGGAACTCCGGTGCCCTCACCCATGGTCGGTACGGTTTATCTCGCCCCGGAACCCGGCAAGCCTCCTTTTGTCAAAAAAGGCGATGGGGTCAAGGAAGGCGATACCCTGCTTATCATCGAAGCCATGAAAGTGATGAACCCGATAAAGGCGCCCGTTGCCGGTACCATTGCCGATATCCTCGTCGGCGACGGCAAGCCGGTGGAATTCGGCGAAACGTTGATTATTATTTCATAAAACCGAGGCACGTTCTTGTTCGAAAAAGTTCTCATCGCCAACCGGGGTGAAATCGCGCTCCGCATCCACCGCGCCTGCCGCGAGATGGGCATCCATACCGTTGCCGTGCATTCCACGGCCGATGCCGACGCCATGCATGTGCGCCTCGCCGACGAAAGCGTCTGTATCGGCCCGCCTTCGGCGCGCGAAAGCTACCTGAATATTCCCGCCATTCTCACGGCCGCCGCCATTACCGGGGCGGATGCCATCCACCCCGGCATCGGCTTCATGGCCGAAAACGCCAATTTCGCCGAGATGGTCCAGCAGCACGGTTTTACTTTCATCGGCCCCACGCCCGAGCATATCCGCATGATGGGCGACAAGGTGACGGCCAAGCAGACGGTTATCAAGCTGGGCCTGCCCACGGTGCCCGGGTCCGACGGCGGCGTGCCGACGCTGGAATCCGCCGAACATGTGGCCGGCAAGATCGGCTATCCGGTGCTCGTCAAGGCCTCGGCCGGCGGCGGCGGCAAGGGGCTTAAAGTCGCGCAGGATGCGAAAATGCTGCGCGAGGTTTATCCGCTTGCCCGCGCCGAAGCGCGCGCCGCCTTTGGTAACGACGAAGTCTATATCGAAAAATACCTCGCCAAACCCCGCCATATCGAGGTGCAGTTGCTCGGCGACTCTTATGGTAACGCCATCCATTTCGGCGAGCGCGACTGCTCGATCCAGCGCCACCATCAGAAAGTCGTGGAAGAAGCCCCCTCGCCCGGCCTTAACGCCAGCGAGCGCGATGCCGTCGGCACGCTTGCCGCCAATGTCGTCAAAAAGCTGGGCTATCGCGGCGTCGGCACGATCGAGTTTCTCTATGAGCAAGGCAAATTCTATTTCATCGAAATGAATACCCGCCTGCAGATCGAGCACACCATCACCGAAATGATCACCGGCATCGATCTCGTGCGCGAACAGATCCGCGTCGCCGCCGGTCTTGCGTTGTCCTACAAGCAGGACGACATTGCCTTCAACGGCCATGCCATCGAATGCCGCATCAACGCTGAAAATCCGGATACCTTCCGCCCGTCGCCCGGCAAGGTTGTCAGCTTCCATCCGCCCGGCGGTCTCGGCGTACGTGTCGACAGCGCGCTTTATGACGGCTACCGCGTGCCGCCGCATTACGACAGCCTGATCGCCAAACTCATTGTCCACGGCGCCAACCGCAACGAATGCCTGCTGCGCCTGCGCCGCTGCCTCGAGGAATTCGTCATCGACGGCATCGAAACCACCCTCCCCCTCCACCGCCGGATTATCAGCCAGCCGGATTTCATCAACGGCGATTACGATATCCGGTGGCTCGAAAGGTTCCTGGAGGCAAGATAAGCCGCCATGTCGAACCGCCTCATCCGCATCACCCCCGACATCCTGCTGCGCGCCTATGCCGCCGGTATTTTTCCGATGGCCGAAAGCGCGGAGGCGAAGGAACTGCGCTGGTTCGATCCGCCGATCCGCGCCATTATCCCGCTCGATCATCATTTTCATGTGTCGCGCAGCCTAGGACGCACGATCCGCAAACGCCCCTACGCCGTCACCCTGGATACCGCCTTCAACGATGTCATTCGTGCCTGCGCCCAGCCGGCGCCGGGCCGCGAAGTGACCTGGATCAATGCCGCCATCAAGGATCTGTATTCCGGGCTTTTCGAACGCGGCAATGCCCATTCCGTCGAAGTCTGGGACGGCGATGAACTCGTGGGCGGCCTTTACGGCGTAAGCCTCGGCGCGGCATTTTTCGGCGAGAGCATGTTCAGCCGCAAAACGGATGCCAGCAAGATCGCGCTGGTTTACCTGGTCGCCCTTATGCGCCACTGCAAATTTACATTGCTCGACACGCAATTTCAGACGGAACATCTTCAGCAGTTCGGCACGGAGGAAATCACGCGCATGAACTACCACCACCTTTTGGCGCGCGCCATCGGCCGGAAGGCCGAGTTAAAAGCGCCTTCCGCCAAAGAATGGGATTACTTGGCCGGCGCCGTGTCCCGGCAGCCCGTCACCCAGATATCGTAGATCGGGTGTTCCATCGCCGACAATGCGGGACTTGAGGCGAACATCCAGCCCTTGAACACCGGCGTTTCGGTGGCGCCGGGCTTGAACTCGCTGATCTCGAGAAACGCGGCGGATTCCGGCGTTTCCTCGGGTGGTGTTTCACGGCAGGCGCGCACGGTAATCAGCAGGGTGCCGAATTTATAGGGGCGCCCGGTCGGAACTTCCAGCTCCTCGACACGCGCGGTAATTTTATCGAGCGCGCGCATCACCGTAACGGGCT